>CBDUAV010000041.1:0-22650 GCA_965365225.1 uncultured Ignavibacteria bacterium
TAAACCTTGATTGGATTCCTGAAAGATTTCCTGATGAATAGTCCTTTTATCAGAAAACACTGACTTTACTAGCTGCCCCCAAACAAAATTAATAACGAAAAGAATTATTAATCATCCCAAAATTTTTATTTATTAAATTCAGAAATTTAGTTGGTAAACTTAAATACTGGGTGCCAATGTATAACTTCAGTTAGTCTTCATTACAAGATTCAGTAAAAAAAATTCCACATTCCACCACCGTAACCAACCAGCTAATGTGTATATCAATTAATCGCAGGAAGAATATAGTTGTTGAGAAGTGCTAACATCGGCGAGTCGGTAAAATAATTTCCTCCTGTGAGAACAACTATCATATTGCTGCCAGGAAAAACAAATATGCATTGCCCGCCCCAGCCCTGTGCAAAGTAAGATGGGTAAGATTTTGAATTGGAGAGAAAAGTTTTTGTCCACCACTGGTAGCCGTATCCGTCTTCCCACCAGTTTCCCGGCGCAAAGAACCGGGTCTGGACAGATTCATTAACCCAGTCTACGGAAATAACCTGTTCCTGGTTCCAGTCACCGCCGTTAAAAAAGAGCTGCCCGAATTTTGCCATATCCCTTGGGCGCAGCCTTAAATCACCCGAACAAAAAACAACATTGTTAGGAAGCATCTGCCATTCAAATTCAGTTGTCCCAAGTTTATTGAACAAATAATTCCTTGCGAATACATCAATCCTTATCCCGCTTGCTCTGCGGATAATTTCTCCCAGCAAATTAGTGTTGCAGTTTCTATATGCAAATACTGTCCCGGGTGTTTCGATTATATCTTTTGCTAAAATATACCTGATGGGATCGCTCACTGTAAATAATTGATATAAATCATTTCTCGGATCGTTGTAATAGTATGTTACATCATCCCACTGAATTCCTGAGGACATAGTTAGTAAATGCTTAAGAGTTATTGTTTGCTTTATCGGGTTGTTCTGGAAAAGATCATCGTGTTCGGGAAAGAAGTGATATATCTCCTGCTCAACAGATTGAATAGAACCTTTGTCAATAGCAATGCCTATACAAGCTGAAACAAAACTTTTAGTTGCTGAGCAAAGATTATGAGTGTCTTCGCGGTCAAAACCGGTTTCACCGGTGTACTGTCCTAAATTGAATTTATCCCCGGGAAAGTATTCTTCAAACACCAGCTTATTATTTTTAACAATTAAAATGCTGTGAATCTTGTGGTTAGGATTGCCCTGCAAATACCCAAGCATCTGCAGCAACTTTGTTTCACTTAATCCTACCGATGAAAGCGAAGCCGTTTGCCATCCATCTCCTGTTTCTTCGGGTATTGTATAAACATTATTATTGTAAGATACAGGTGTGTTTACTTCATCACTGCAAGCATTGAACAAGTAGCCTAACAGTAAAAGCAGAAGAAAATAAAATTTGTAATCTTTTTTCATCCCCAAACTCTTCTTAATAACTTATCACAAGTAACTGTAACCGCTAACAAATTAGAAACTTGTGTTACAAAAATAAACACCCGATAAATACCGGTTGGATAAAAAGATAATATTAATTATCAAAGCCCCATTGTATTACAAATTTTTACTTGCCCTTACAGCTGCTGTAAAAAATATGAGTATATCCAGGCCTATGGCTTTCTTCTCAAAGCGAAATAGAAAATCATTTGAATATTTATGATCACTTGATTAAAGCGTGCTCAGGGTAAACATGATCAGATATCATTTGCATTTCTCTCTCTATGTATGGCATTCTGCTAACAACTACTCCAATTACCAAACCAACAATCGTTCCGCCGATTGGCCAATAAATGCTTAGATCTGTTTGCAAAACAATTATAATGTAGATTACAGCAAAAAGTTGCCTTATGAACCTGATACTGCAACCGTGGGGTTCTTCAGCAAAAATGAAGAAAGTAAAAGAAAATCCATAAAGTCCTAGTGTAGCAGCAATCGTTGAGTTTATTATAAGAATTTCATATGGTAAATACTTCAGACCTAATGGATTAAACAGGAAACTGAATACTAAAATTATCAACAAGCAACTCAGATAGACAAGAGAAATTATAGAAGGTTTAATTATATTCTCTAATGCAGAAGTTATGAGAAAGAGTGGGAACAAGTTAAAGAAAAAAATAAATAATGCGGTGTGTGCATACCAAGTAAAACCAAATAGAGTTTTTGTGATATAATTATTCCCCCATAATTCATAATTATAAAAATCGGGAGTTGTTGTAACCAGACCGGATATAAAAAGTCCAAGAAGTACTATTATGTTTAAAGGTATTATTATTGAAGTAAAAGAATGATAGCCAAACCAATTTGTTGGTTTTACTTCAATTTGCTTGGAATGGTTGTAATTATAAGTCCCTTTCCAGGAATAAGCTACTCTTAATCTTCCCTCATTTAACAACTCATCAACTCTTTTCCTTTCAATCAAGCCTGCACCCAAACCAAATCTATCTTTAACAAATTCAGCATATACCAATTTTTCTGTTTCTACTGCTTTAACATATTCGTTTATTTTGGCAAGCTTTTGAGCAACTGTTTTACACTCTTTATGGTGCAATGAGGTATTAATCGGTGGAAATCCAAAGCCTATCTCTATTTCATCCGTACCAAGCTCTCCAACGGCAGTTGAAATCCACAAGCTGGTAATATCTGGATGAGGAGAAGGAATATTAATTTCAAATCTATCTTCCCATTTATTTACATTACAAATGAATGGTAACCATGCAGGATATTTTGCCTTAATCAAGTTTAGAGCTTCTAAACCAAATGAATCTAACTTACTTGAATCAAAACTTGGATTTATTTCATAGTTCATCTTCAAATTCCCAAAGCCAAAGATGCCACTAACAATGATTTCTTAGATAGATCTGTTTTCGATAGAAATACAAAACAAAATTACAAATTTGCACTTATAAAAGCCGATATTGAACCTGATTTCCAGTTATAATTTTTCTAATCTCCCTCAATTTTGTTAACAATCTTTCCTTTCATTTGCACACTGTCTTCTAAGTTCACCTTTATAAATTGTTAATTTCTTTACAAATTATTGAAGATGATTCACTAGTGTATTATAAATTTCATTTACTCAAAAACTCTTTTATCAATTTAATAGCGTTTAATCTTCTTCAAGCTGCGGACTAAAACATAATGAGGGTTAAAATCTTTGTTTTCCGTTCGTTTTCAACAATATTAAAATATTTCCACACCCGTTATCACTTTTTCCTTTTTTTACTGCGTTTAGTAATAGAAGCACAATTATTTAATAAACAATTAAGGAACTATAAATGAAAAAGGTGATCAAATTCTTTCTTGTGATGATTTCTGTAGCAATATTATTCACCGCCTGCAGCACTGAAGATAACCCGGTTATTCCTGATCCGGGCAACGGCGATCCGGACCCGGTAATTAAAACTCCGGTAGCAATGAAAATTGAAACTATATCGGTTACATATTTTCCGACAACCAAAACAAACGGCGATAAATGGGACTATCACGTTTTCCCGAACTCACCAACCAGAAGACCTGATATTTATGTTGAGTTACTGCCTTTCGGAAGCAACGATCACGTATTCCGTTCTGACGTGGTGGAGGATGCAATAATAGAAACTGCTTATGACAGTTTTAATTTCAGTGAACCAGGTCCATCAAACGGAGGCACATTTCCTTACAGTGTGCCAATGAGTGAAACCTACGTAATTGATCTGATGGATGATGACGGACTTTCAGCAGATGATTGGATGGGAAGTGTTGAAGTTAAACCAGGCATACATTATAAAAATGATAATGCAGTCGGTTTTACAAAGTATTTAACAAGCGAAAGTGTAAGGATTACGATAAAAGGAAGATGGATTTACTAATACTAAATTGATGAACTATTTAAGAAGCACTTCTTGAATGCAGGAAGTGCTTTTTTTATTTACTCAGAAACTTTCTTATTAAAGCAAAAAGCTTTGAAGGTTCTTCTACCTGCGGGTTGTGTCCGCTTTCTTCAAACATAACAAACTCTGCCTGCGGGCAGTACATTTTAAATTCCACCATCATCCGCGGAACGGCAACGCGGTCATAGCGTCCGCCGTAAATAAGTATGGGCATTTTCAAATCTTTTAACTCTTTCCTGTAATCAAAAGTCCCTATATCACTTGTAAGCTCAAAGTCGCCGTCTCTGCCAACCATCTGGTAATATAGTTTTACATTCAAGGGATTTGGATATGGTTTTCTTCCGCTTGGTTTAAATTTTTCGGGATTGTAAGCATATAAAAATCCGTAAGGTACACGTCCGTAAATTTCATAATGCACCTTATCGCTTGAAACAGCACCCTGCTCTCTTACTTTCATCAGCTCTTCCCATACTTCAGGATAGTTTGTTTTTATTTCGTGATTGGAATTATCACAGTTCTCCTGCCACATCAAATAACTATGAAAAGAGTTTGCTACGATCAGGTGAGAAACATTTTCGGGATATTTAATTGCATAACCCTGTGCAACCACTCCTCCGTAGGAGTGACCAAGAATATTAATTTTATCAAATCCCATTGTTTTCCGTAAACCTTCCAGGTCTTCAATATCCCTTCCCAGCGAATACTCAGTAACACTTTTCGCAGTATCGGACTTCCCTCTTCCGAAAGCATCATAATAAATTAATGTGTTTGTGGTTGAAAGTGAATCGAATCTTCTTAAACCATAATGTGTACCTCCCGGACCGCCGGCGATAAAAAATAAAGGTTCGCCTTCACCAAAACTAACCGTCCATAGTTTTGCATCATTTACTTCAAAATAAACTCCATCTGTTTCGCTGTCAGGGAATTGGGCATAGGCAGTGAGGTTTATTATTAATAAATAAAGTATTGTAACGTAGGATTTCATTATTCACCTTAGGTTGTTTACTTCAAAAGTGTCTTGATTTCATGCTCCAGTTTTCCGGTCCACACATCACTAAATCCGTAACTGTTCCGGACAACTTCTATTTTACCTTTCCGGCTTATAAGTATTTCAATAGGAAGCCCCTGAGCGTTTTGAATAGAAGGGAAAACGTTTTCAAAATTATCAGGAGTCCCGCCATCTAAAACAAGATAATTAATATTGTATTCATCTATAAACTTACGCAGTCGTTCTTGTCTAGGTTTTACTTCCTCGTTTGCCTCGAAAGCAATTGCAACTATGACAAGTCCATATTCATAGTATTTTTGTTGAAGATCAATTAAGGTGGGAATTTCTGAGATACAGGGTGGACACCATGTCCCCCAGAGAGTTATATAAACAACTTTCCCATGAAATATAGTATCATTTGAAGTTACAGTATTACCGTAAAGATCTGTTAGTTGAAATTCAAGTTTGTCACCTTCAATAAACGGCTCATCGCCTTGTGCATAAATATAAGAGGCAATAAAAACAGTAATTATAAATATGCATATAAACTTTATTTTCATAGAAATAAGAATGTCAAATTGTTAGACAAAAATAAGAAATCCCGCCCAACTTTCTGATGATTTTCGTTCAAATTAAAACAATTTGAAAAAACATCAAGACCCGTTATCACTTTTACAACTTTTTACTGCGTTTAATAATAGAGGCATAAATTTTTATTAAACACTTAAAAGGAGCAATAAAATGAGAAACTTAATCAAACCAGCTTTCGCATTGATTTTTACAGCAACGTTATTTACGGCTTGCTCAGAAAATCCCGCATCGCCGGAACTGGAAAACATTTCCGGGATATGGGACGGAGCACTAAATCATCCTGGATATGACAGTGGGACAATATCACTAAATATTTTAGAAAACAGTAACAATCTGTCAGGCACATTCACAATGAGGCTTGTTAAGAATAATAGTGTTCAAAATTATTCCGGTTCAATTGCAGGAGCGAAAACCAATGATAAATCTTACAGTCTCTCTCTCATCGGTTCAAATTTTACTTGGATCTCTGTGCTTAATTTGAACTCATCCACCCTGAGTGGTGATTGGGAATCGACAAGCAGAGGCAATATATCGGGAACATTATCAGTCCAAAAAAATTAACAAAATAATAAATTAATATTTAAAGGAACTAAAAATGAAAAATTTACTAAAGCCAATATTTCTAACTATTGTTGCAACAATTTTATTTACTGCCTGCAGTACAGAAGATAATCCGATTGCACCAACTGATCCGGGAAATGGTGGAGGAGATCCTGATCCGATTGTAATTAAAACCCCCAGATATATGCATATTGAGAGTATATCTGTAACACATTTTCCAAAAAACAAATCAAACGGTGATACCTGGGATTGGAACCTTTTTTCATCTACTGAACGTAAACCGGATATTGAAGTAGTTTTACAAAGATCCGGAAATTATTTACCAGCATTCTGGTCCGATCAAAGAAAGAATGCTAATTACACAAGCACTTATGTTTTTACTAAACCTGCGTCAGAGTACGATGGAGAACTACCTCACGATGTACCTTATTCGCAAACCTGGAAGGTAAGCTTAGTTGACGATGACTTCGGTGGTAACGATCAAATGGGTTCTGTAACAGTTAAACCCTCATCAATTTACAAAGACGATAATGCAACAAACTTTAATAAAACTCTAACCAGCGGTGATCTTAAGATTAAAGTAAGGGGTGCGTGGATATATTAAAACTTTCGGCTGTCATGTTAATTGCGTGACAGCCTTCAATTAATCTTTAATGGTGACGTTAAGATTCATTTTATACTCATCAGCCTGCATTTGTTTTCCCCAAAGTTCATAATTTTTAATCAGCATTTTTAACGTACTAATTGTCAACCTGTCATCCTTTCCTCTTTTATCCAATAAATTTTTGTAAGCTTTCAGTAATAATTTTTCAGCCGCCTCAGACTTACCTTCTCTTGAATAAGATTTACCAAGCATACTTTCGGCATAAGAAATATTCCAGTGATCTTCAGGCAGCTTTTTCTTATATATTTCAAGTCCCTTGTTTATTTTTTCTTTAGCTTCAGCAAAACTTTTTGATTCGATGAGCGCATTTCCCAATCCAAGAAAAGCATTTGCCGTTTGTGGATGATCTTCACCCAGCATTTCAATTCGCAATGAAAGTGATTTTCTGTACTGTTCAACTGCTTCTTTATACTTTTTCTTGCTAGTCAGAAGTGATGCATAAATGTTCATGCTTGTAACCGAATTCGGATGCTTTGCGCCAAGCAGCTTAATTCTCATATCCAAAGCCGATTTTAAAAGAGATTCTGCAAGATCATATTTCTTCCACCGGTTATACATTACACCCAGATTGCTCAAGCTGGTGGCCACTTCAGGATGTTCGTTTCCATATATTTTTTTATTCAGACTTAAAGATTCATTATACAGCACTTCTGCTTTTTCGTAATCACCTCTATCACTGTAAATCCCAGCAAGATTATTTAAATCCAGAGCAATGTATGGATGGTCTTCACCTAAAAGCTTTTTATCAAACTCAAGAACTTCACTGTACAGTTTTTCGGCTCCTTTCAAATTGCCCATCAGCGCAGTATTTGATGCCAGGTTATAAAGATCTGTTGAAACCACAGGGTGAAGATCGCCAAAAAGTTTTTTATCAATCTCCAGAGTTTCATGAAATAATTCAGTAGCTTTTTCGTATTCACCCATTCTCTGAAGCAGAAAAGCTAGATTGCCTAGCGTTTCAGTTACCGAGGGATGGATTTTTGAATAGTTCTCTTCTTTTATCTGAAGTGATTCTTCAAATAATTTTTTTGCTTCTTCAAACTCTCCAATATCTACTTTTAGTTGAGCAAGATTATTTAATGATTGAGCGATCTCCTGACTCTTGGGAGACAATAAGTTTTTTCTCATTGTTAAAGAGGAATTCAGCAATTTTGCCGCTTCATCATAGTTTCCTTCTTCACGCAAAACCATTGCCAGATCATTCATACTTTCAGCAGCTTCTAAACTTTTTTCTCCGTAGATATTTATTCTTTTCTCAATTGCTTCTTTAAACTTTTCAATTGCTGCTTCATAATCTCCCATTGCAAAATTTAATTGCGCAAGATCACTCAGGGTTTTTACAGTCTCCGGACTGTCGCTACCTAATAGAGAATCATTTATTGAAAAGGCTTTTAGCAGAAGCACTTGTGCATTATCATAAAGCCCGAGACTTTTATAAACATTTCCTGTAACACCCAGCATATTTGCAAGCACTTCCGGTTGATACGATAATTCACTCTCAATTCTTCTAACCCCAATGTCAAGTAATTCTCTTGCAGTTATATTTTCACCTTTGGATTGTTCAGGATCCGAAACCTGGAATATTCCTGCAAGGAATTCAGAAACTCTTCTGGATTTCTCCGCTTCCAATTGTGCACGATCTCTTTCTTCTTTAAGCTGAATTGTATAAAAAACAGTGACTAGTGCCAATACTATTACTGCAATTGATGTAACAACAACTCCGACTTTATGCCTTTGTATAAATTTCTTCGTTATATATGAAGCAGTACTTTTACGTGCAGTTACCGGCAGCCCCGAAAGATGGTTGTCAATATCAGTAATCAATTGAGCTATTGAGTTGTACCTGCGTTCGGGTTCCTTACGAATTGCCATCAGGCAAATATTATCAAGATCGCCTGCTATTCTTTTCTTCAGTTTTGAAACTGTAGTTCTGCGTTTTTCAAGAATATACTTTGGATTTGTTTTCTTTGAGCCGTCTTTAGCGGGAAGTAAAATTTTAGTAATCATCGTGCTTGGTTTCTGTGGTTCGGTCAGACAAATTATTCTTTCCATTTCAAGAGCAGAAGTAGACCGTATCTCGTAAGGCGGACAACCGGTCAGCAGTTGATAGAGAATTAAACCCAAAGAATAAATATCTGTTGCAGTGCTTACCGGGTCACCTTTCACCTGTTCCGGAGAAGCATATTCAGGTGTCATCATTCTCATCCCCGTGCGGGTTAAAAGCTTTTTGTCATCACTATCCTCAAAAACTTTTGCGATCCCAAAATCAAGCAGCTTAACCGTTCCATCTTCCTGGACAAGAATATTGCTTGGTTTAATGTCCCTGTGAATAACAAGGTTCTGATGTGCATACAAAACTGCTTCACAGACTTTCCTGAATAATTCCAGCCTTCCCTCAATGGTTAAATTTTTATCATCGCAGTATTCTGTAATTGGTTTTCCTTCCACATATTCCATTGTAAAATATGGAAGGCTCAATTCTGAAATACCGCCATCCAGAAGTCTTGCTATATTGGGATGCTGGAGACGCGCTAATATTTGTCTTTCTTCTTCAAACCGTGTAATTATTTCTTGAGAGTTCATTCCCGGTTTTACAACTTTAAGAGCAACCTTCTGCTCAAACACACCATCAACTCGTTCAGCAAGATACACTGAACCCATCCCACCGGAACCAATCTGTTTAATCGCACGGTAGTTACCAAAAGTTTTTCCTTCAAGAGTTGCATCAACCACAGCCATGTAGTCTGCTGCAGATCCTGAGAAAATGCTGTGCTGTTTTTCATCTGCTAGAAGCAGAGAAGCCACCTCATCAAAAAGTTCTTTATCATCGCCGCACTCACGCTGCAGAAAATTTTCTTTTTCTGAGGGATTTAAATTCAAAGCTTTTTCAAATATTGATTGTATTTTATTCCATCTTTCGGAGTTCATTAATATGGTTCTGAATTAGTGCTGAAATGTAATTGATTTAAAGTTCCTGCTTGAGTGTCCTGCTCAGCCAGGCTTTAGCAATTCGAAAATCCCTTCGGACAGTTGGTATTGATACACCCAATACCTCCGCAATTTCTTCGTGATTCAATCCGACAAAAAACCAATGCTCTATAATTTTTGATTGTCTTTCATTTAGCTGCTCTAATTTTTTCAACGCTTCATCTAGTGCGATTAATTCTTCCGGTTTTGATTCACGTTTCATTTTATCATCGACAAAGGTTGCAAGCACCTGATGGCCACCCCTTTTCTGTGCTACGCGGGCATTTGCATAGTTTATTAATATTCTTCTCATTGCCTGGGAGGCAATTCCAAAAAAGTGTGCCCGGTTCTGCCATGTTATTTGTTCCTGGTTAATCAGCTTCACATAAGCTTCGTGAACAAGTGCAGTAGCATTTAAAGTATGATTTCTTCTCTCGCCCCTAAGATGCATGTGTGCAAGCTGATGCATTTCCTTATAAACCATCGGCATAAGAACATTTACAACTTCCTTATTTCCACTGCTCAGATCGGATAAAAGCTGTGTTACATCATTCCGGTTATTGTCCATAGTATAATAATCTTTCAAAAAAGCTAAAAATCAAACAATATTAAATAAAATTTTTTATAAATCTCCTTATCACTTTCCTCAAAATTTCCTGCGTTTAGTTATAGAAGCGTAAATAATTGGAAATGCAGAAAAGGCAAAATGCAGATAATTGAATTCACGAAAAAGCAAAGTAGTAAATCAAATTAATTATTACAAATCAATCGCTTAAGAGGAAATAATATGAATAGAATCAACTATAAACTAAAAATAAAGGAGTACAAAATGACAAACTTTCTTAAAATTTCGTTTGCTTTGTTGTTTGCGGTAATTTTATTTGCCGGCTGCAGCAGCGAGGATAATCCTATTTCACCAACTGATCCCGGAAATGGTGGCGGAAACGGGGGGCAAACAATAAAGACCCCAAAATATATGAAAATTACCAGCATAGCAGTAACACGATTTCCAGGTGCTAAATCAAACGGTGATAAATGGGACTATCACGTCTTTCCAAATTCACCAACCCGCAGACCCGATTTAATGGTAGAGTTAAGTAAATCCGGAAGCAGCTCATATGTTTACCGGTCCGATACAAAAGAAGATGCTATCCTGGAGACTGCTTATGACAGCTATGTTTTTACTCAACCAGCTTCATCAAACGGCGGCAGTCTTCCTTATAATATTCCCATCAATCAAACATTCAACATAGATCTTATGGATGATGATGGTTTAACTGCTAATGACTGGATGGGTAGTGTAAGTATTAATGCATCTGGATATTATAAAAATGATAATGCAACACATGTTTACAAAACACTGATAAGTGGTGGGATTACAATTATAATCAATGGAAGATGGGTTTATTAAAATTTATTTGATAAATTGATTTATAAAACACTTTCTTCGCAAAGAAAGTGCTTTTTTATTGAATAAATCAATCTTTTAGTAGAATAAAATCAGTTTGAGTTGTGGATTAATTAGTGTACCTTACCACTTGTGATTTTTAAGACTTGCCTTCATTCATACAAATCTTGATTGCACCGTTTTACAAATCTTATTTTATTAACCCGCTGTAAAAACATTTCTGTTCTGTTAAGACCGTGAAATAGTTTCTTTACGGCAAATTAAACAGAAAGTTATATGTCATTCGAAAAATTAAATATAATTAAGCCCATAAAAACGGCTTTACTAAACGAAGGTTATACAATCCCCACCCCGATACAGGAACAGGCAATTCCTGTAATACTCGAAAGAAGGGATATTCTTGGTTGCGCCCAAACCGGAACCGGTAAAACCGCGGCATTCGCTATTCCTATATTGCAAATTCTTAGTGCTGAAAAAGAATCCCACAAATCAAAAAGAAAAATTAAATCGTTAATTGTCACACCCACAAGAGAGCTTGCCGTTCAGATTGGTGAAAGCTTTAATACATATGGAAAACACACAGGTTTAAAAAACATTGTTGTGTTTGGCGGAGTTTCTCAAAAGTATCAGACGGATAAGTTAAAGCGCGGAGCGGATATTCTTGTTGCTACACCAGGCAGATTGTTAGACCTGGTAAAACAGAATTATATAAGTCTGCGCGATATAAAATTATTTGTGCTGGATGAAGCTGACCGTATGCTGGATATGGGTTTTATAAACGATGTTAAAAAGATAATTGAAAAACTGCCTGAGAAAAGGCAGTCGCTGTTCTTTTCTGCAACAATGCCGCCTGAAATTGTAAGGCTTGCAAATAAAATCGTAACAGATCCGGTAAAAATTGAAGTTTCGCCTGAAGCAAAAACAGTTGAAGTAATTAAGCAGGCTGTTTACTTTGTTTCAAAACCTGATAAGAAAAACCTTCTCATCCATATTCTGAAAAATGAAAACGTTCAGTCCGCACTTGTATTTACACGCACAAAACGCGGAGCAGATACAATTACCAGAATTTTACAGGGTGCTAAAATTCATGCAGATGCTATTCATAGCAACAAATCGCAGCAGGCAAGGCAGCGTGCATTAAATAACTTTAAATCAAAAAGAACAAGAGTTTTAGTTGCGACAGATATAGCAGCACGTGGAATTGATATAGAGAAATTATCGCACGTATTTAATTTTGATATTCCAGAGTTTTCCGAAGCATACATTCATCGTATCGGTAGAACAGGAAGAGCGGGTTTGGGAGGAACAGCTCTTTCATTTTGTGATCCAGCAGAACTTACTTACCTGCAGGCAATTAACAGACTAATAGAACAGCCTATTTCAGTTATAGCTGATCATCCTTATAAAATGCTTGATATTAAAGAGGGTGAGAATCCGGCAGTACAAACTAATTTTGAAAGAAGGAATAGGTCTTTTGGTTTTGGAAAAAGTACGAGAAATCGCTCGGGAAGAAAATTCCGCAGGTTTAAAGCATAAAGTTAGTTTCACGAATGGTTTTCACTGTAATTTCAGCAAATGTAATGAGTCTGCAAGCTGAATCCCCTCGAATATTTCCAAGATTCTGGATAAGCCAGAATGATTTCTCCGAAAGATAGAATGGGCTAAAGCCTATATTTATTTTTACGTTTTAATCTTTCCCCGACCTTCAGGTCGGGGCTATTATTCAATTCTTTGAGAGGTTTTTAACCCCCATCATAGATTTTTACTTAATTAATCCCTACCTGGTTTTTTTCTCAGCTTGCTTAGCTCTTTTAGCCGCTTTCTTTTCAGCTTTTGTTTTCTGCGGTTTTTTCTTTTCTGTTTTTTTTGTAACCAGTCCTTTGCTCATTTTATTTCTTCCTTTTAATTAGAAATGACTTCCTGTATTCTAGTATTTATTATTGTAATTTTTTATTCTTTATTTTTTCCCAGCCATTCAAGCATCTTCTTAATACTGCCGGTAGCTAGGGCAATGCATGTATCAGCTGCACCATAATATATATTGATAGTATCGCCGTCTGGACAAACTGTATGTCCACATGGAAATACAACATTCCCAACATCACCATGCTGCTCGTAACGTTCTACCGGTGCGAAGATCCATTCGCTGCCTCGCTTAAGGCAAAATTCAGGCTTTTTCAAATCAAACAACGCAAGACCTAATCTATAAATGCATCCGCTACAAGATTGTTTAACACCATGATAAATCACCAGCCAACCTTCCGGCGTTTCAATCGGCGGAGGTGAAAGACCGATTTTGTTCGCATCCCACCAGGCGCCTTTACGGGCATTCATCATTAGAACGTGTTTGCCCCAATTTTTTAAATCCGGTGAATAAGAAATCCACATATGTGCTCTAGCTGCACTTGCAGGGCGATGAATCATAGCCCAGTTACCATCAATACGTTTTGGTAAAAGAGCTGCATCTTTATCTTCAGGTGGCATTATCACACCATAACGCTCAAAGTTTTTGAAATCTTCTGTGAGTGCCAAAGCAACACCTGGTCCATCGCGAGTAAACGCAGTATAAACTACTACATACTTTTTTAATTCCGGTACAAAAGTAATGCGCGGATCTTCGATACCCCACAATTCTTCCGGAAAGTTTTCAGGATCAGGTAACAGAGTTGGCTTGAGGTCAATCTTCCAGCCATCAACTCCATTTGAGGATCGTGCGGCACAAAGATGAGAAAGTCCCCGCCGGTCTTCCACACGGCATAAAAGCAATGTTGTTCCATCAGGTAATAATGTTGCACCTGCGTTGAATACACTGTTGATAGGGTATGGCCAATTTTGGGCTGTAAGAATCGGATTAAGTTTATGACGGTGAAAAATTTCCGGATGCTCATTGTTCATTTTACTGATACCTCTGTAGATAAGTGTGTCTGTTCAGCCAAACGCAACTCCAGCAACGATTGCAGAAAAGCTAAGGTTGATTCCGCACCTTGATTATTGTTCGCCCGATCAGGATGCAAACCGTCCCGACAGCCACCGGTTGTAGGATCGTAAATAGGAAGATTTAAATCGTTGCGTCCGAGAAACCACTCAAATGCGCGGCGGGCTTCCTTGTGCCAGCGTTTGTCTGCTGTAATTTTGTATGCTTCAATACAGGCTGATACCATTGCCTGTGCCTCAACGGGCTGTTGATCAAAACGAGCTCTCTCTTTACCCTTCTGATAAAAACCGTTTGATCCAATTGGTACGAAATGACCTGCGCTGGAGCGCTGCAGATCGGCAAGCCAATTTAGTGATTCCAATCCTGCATCAGTCATATCTTTGTTAGGAATTGATTTACCGCATGTGATAAATGCATGTGGTAGAGCAGCGTTGCAATATGAAAGTTCATTTTCGTACCACCGCCATTCTTCAGAACGATTATCCTGATATAATTCCAAAAGCCGTCCTGCCAATTCATCCCGTACATTGCTCGCCCTGCGGTCGCCGGCAAATTTTTGTGAATACTCGTGGATACCTAATAGTGCAAAAGCCCAGGCCCGTGGACTAGTAGTTTTAAGTATTGTCGGCATAGATTGCTCGAACAACCAACCCGCCATACTATTGAATGCTGGTAAGTGAGAATGACTTAATACTGTTCCTAATGCTAAAACTGCTCGACCATGACTATCATCAGAACCAGTATCTTCTAACCAATTGCGCTGATAGTCCATGAAATTTCGAAAACGTTTAGTCTTAGTGTTGAATGCAAACCCGAGGAAGGCAAGATAGCGGGATGCCAATCCCAGACTATCCGGGTTACCCAGTTCGTTAAGAAGAATGCTCACTAAAAGAGCCCTCGCATTGTCATCGGTGGTATAGCCATGAGAGTAATTAGGTACCGTAAAAAGAGCATGTTGAAACATACCGGTGTCGTCAGTCATCTTTTGTAAATGATCGAGTTTGATTAGAGGCAACTCCCACGGATGTTCATCCAATGCTTTAACGCTAAAGTTAGGAGGGATGTAATGCCGACGTTCCGTTCTTGCACGCTTAAAACTTTCCATATAACGTTGTGCTACTTCAGACCATATCATAGCTCGTCCAAACTTGTAAGCACGCTTACGCATTGCATGCCGTTCGGCTTCGTTTTCCAGTAAGTTGATTACCTGTTCAGCCAAAGCTAAAGGATCGCGAAATGGGACCAGCACACCTCTTCCATCCGAAAGAACTTCCTGTGCATACCAATATGGCGTAGAAATAACTGCCTTACCGGCTCCTAATGTATACGCCAAGGTTCCGGATGTAATCTGCGCTTCATTGAAGTAAGGTGTAATATAAATATCAGCAGCACTTATGAACTCAACAAGTTCTTCCAGACTAACAAAACGATTATAAAAGATAACATTACTTTCCACACCTTTCTGTTGAGCCAGCCACTGCAAAGAAAGGCGGTAAGCTTCGCCTTCTTGCTGAATAACATGAGGATGTGTTGCACCAACTACGATATAAACAATAGCTGGATAGCGGGCTATAATATCGGGTAATGCAGATATTACAGTTTCGATTCCTTTGTTGGACGAGAGTAAACCAAAACTTAATAAAACTATTTTGCCCTCTACTCCAAATAAATCTTTGTTAAAACTGGGATCGACAAAAGGTACATCAGGTATACCATGTGGAATCAGATCAACTTTTTCCTTTGGCACTTGATAGACTTCATAAAGAAATTCAGAACCGCGTTCACTCATAACGACCAAACGGTCTGATAATGCTGCAACTTCTTCTAGTACCCGCCGCTGATCCGGATCAGGGTTTTTTAGTATTGTGTGCAAAGTCGTAACGATAGGCATGCGTAATCCGTGTAAGAGTGCCAGGATATGGCTTCCTGCTTTTCCACCAAATATTCCATACTCGAATTGCAGGCACACAAGGTCTACATTATTAATATTTAAAAAATCTGACGCTCTTAAGTAAGAATCTATATCTTTCTCTGTGAGTTCAAACCGAACTCGTGTTGGATAAGCATAACCAGCCGCCACATCATTAACAGGAAGTGCAATGCATGTTGTACTACTGTATTGTTCAGAGATGGCTTCACACAAATCGGTTGTAAATGTTGCAATTCCGCACTGGCGAGGCAAATAATTTCCAATGAAGGCAATCCGGTTAAGTGATGTATTTTTAATATTTTGTTCCAACATTTAAATCTGTTTTACTATAAAAAAGTGGTCTGTCTTTGCTTTCTTGCTTTTATTACTCTCTTTTCAATTCCTGTTACTTTTTAACATAAAACTCACCGCGTGTATATGCACGGTGTATTATGGATTTTTTTCTCCCGGTTTTTACGTAGCCGTTTGCAGCCATTAAAGAAGCTACCATTGCACCGATAAACTGCTTTACTCTTCCCGTAAACTTAAAGCCTCTTCTCTTCTTGGCTTCGTTAAAGCACAGCTCCGCAACACTTGTTACTGCGGGCATTCCATATTCGGTTAAAATCATGGCTTGTATAAAAGTTTCAGGTTTCATTACAATATCAAACAGAAACTTACCATCTTCTTTCGCCAAACCTGCAAACTGCGGGTAGCGAGCTGTAAATTCTTTCAGCTCGGGTAAATTTATCTCCCTTGAAAAAACTTTTGTTTTCATTTATGCACCTTCATAATTATCAATTTCATAAAATGCACTTACAAAATATGCAACTGACAATAAGTAATCAACATTCATTTAAAAATTTTAAATTAGGCTGGATTTTTACGAAGGGAAATTAATGGAACTGCTACTGTCCAAGATAATCTTTAAGCTTATCACTTCTTTTTGAAGTACGTAATTTTCTTAAAGCTTTTTCTTTTATTTGCCTTATTCTTTCGCGGGTAAGATTAAATTTTTCGCCTATCTCTTCTAAAGTAGCTTTCTGCCCTGTTCCAATTCCAAAAGAAAGCCTTATTACTTCAGCCTCCCTTTCATCAAGCGTAGAAAGAATACGTACAACTTCATTTTTCAGAGAATCGTTCATTAACTCTTTATCGGGCAAATGCTGGTCTTCATTGTAAAGAACATCCATCAGGGTCTTTTTATTTTCATCACCTGTTTTTAATGGTGCATCTACTGAAACCTGGCGACCGGAGATTTGAAGGGTGTAAGCAACTTCGTCGGAGGTAATATCTAAAATTTTTGCCAACTCATCAGTGGTGGGTTTTCTTTCATACTCCTGCTCTAAACTCCTGTAGGCTTTGCTAAGCTTTGTTAAATTTCCCACACGGTTAAGCGGAAGTCGAACAACCCTTGATTGATCTGCAATGGCAGACATTATTCCCTGCCTTATCCACCAAACTGCATAAGAAATAAATTTGAATCCTCTTGTTTCATCGAAACGCTGAGCAGCTTTTACCAGACCTATATTTCCCTCATTAATTAAATCGCCAAGCGAAAGACCCTGGTTTTGAAACATCTTTGCAACAGAAACAACAAACCTCAGGTTAGCTCTTACCAGCTTATCCTGTGCCTGCATGTCTCCGTTTTTTATTTTTATTGCCAATTCTATTTCTTCGCCAGGAGACAAAAGCTCAATCTTTCCAATTTCCTGAAAATACTGGTCTAAAGATTTGTTTTCACGGTTTGTTAATTGTCGCGTTATTTTCAATTTAAATTGTCTCTGTTTAGAAAATTAATATAAAGTAGATTATCGGAAGAATTTTTTAACGGAAAGAAATTAATGATATCGTCAAAATTCTACACTGTGCAATATAGCGAATTAAGGACTCGCAATGAAGCAGTAAAAATAGCCTCGAATAAATTAGGATTTTAGTAGTAATCCATATTAAAATTGGCTTGTAACAGCGATTTAATTACTCTATCTTTAAGTTGTCCTTCAGAATAAAATTAAGATAAGAGAAAACTTCTCAAAGTACCCTTCTTTTAATCCTAAATTTTTTAATGAGACAAGAATACCGGCTAAAATTATACTTTGCTTCTGGCAGTATATTAATAATGTAAAACCGGTTTTTAATTACTATTCAATTCAAAGGAGAATAAAATGAATATTTATGTAGGTAACCTGGCATCCGATGTAAAAGATGAAGAGCTAAATGCACTTTTTTCCAAACACGGAAGAGTAAGCAGCGTAAAAATAATACGTGATATGTTTAGCCAAACATCAAAGGGTTTTGGATTTGTTGAAATGCCTGGAAAAGCTGAAGCCGAAAAAGCATTGCAAGAGCTTAATACTTTCGAGCTTAATGGGAAAAAACTTATTGTAAATGAAGCAAGACCACAAAGAGAAAGAAGAGGCGGCGGTAGAAGAAGATAATATATCAGTCTTCGGTTCTTTTAAGATGCAGCATTTTTGTTGCTTTGTATTTTTTTAAGTGCAGAAATTTAAAATGATTAGGAGTGAACAATGAAGATTTTTGTGGGAAACTTGGCACTTGATGTAAGCGAGGATGAATTGAACGGTCTTTTTGCCGAACATGGAAATGTAAGCAGCGTGAAAATCATTCGCGATAACTCAAATCAGATGTCGAGGGGATTCGGATTTGTTGAAATGGTCAGGAAGGTTGAGGCAAAAAAAGCTTTAAAAACTTTAAATGAGTTTGAATTTAAAGGAAAAAACCTTGTCGTTAATGAAGCTAAACCCGGGCGCGACAGAAATAGTGCTGGTGGCAAAAATAAAAACTACAGCAAAAGAAGGTAGCGGATATTTTTTTAAAAGAATAGCATAATTTATTCTTCATTAAATAAATATCCCGCACCGCGTATACTTTTAATGTAAACAGGGTTTGTGGGATCCGGCTCGAAATATTTACGTAGGCGGGCTATAAAAATGTCCACTGTGCGTGTTTCTACTTCGGGGTTAAGATGCCAAACATTTTTAAGCAGCTCTTTTCTAGTTACTATCTTTCCTTTACGTTCAACAAGATATTTTAAAACCATTGCTTCTTGTGGGGTAAGTCTTATTTCCTTGCTACCATTTTTGCATTTTAAGTTTTCAAAATTTATTTCGTTTGTTCCGAATGTATAAATGGGCTGTTTATAAGAAGTAGTTTTGTACCAGCTTTTTCTTTTTAGCATTCCTTTTACACGCAGAAGTAGTTCCTGCAAATGAAACGGTTTTGTTAAATAATCATCCACACCTTTTTCCAATCCCTTTACTTTATCGGCTGACTCTGTTTTTGCAGTTAACATAAGTATCGGCATTTGCGGATCTGTATTGCGAACTCTTTCAGCAACTTCAAATCCGTTTACGTAAGGAAGCATTATATCGAGAATTATCAAATCAAATTCCTTTGACTCAAAATATTCTATTGCTTCCTTTCCATTTTTAGCCCACGTTACCATGTAACCTTCTTCGGTTAAATTATATTCCAAACCAACTGCAAGAGTCTCTTCGTCTTCTACCAACAAAATTCTGTTTCCTTTAAAATCCTCAGCCATTTTATTCAACTCAAATATTTTTTGAAAGTTTTTTTATCAATCCACTTTTTGATTTGCGGTAAACCGGTATTTCAATTCGAAAAGTTGTTCCTTTTCCTTCTACTTCACTAAAAACAGAAATTTTTCCGCCATGAATTCTAACAATTTCCTTAACACGGTAAAGCCCCAAACCTGTTCCTTTTACATTTGGGATTTCTTTGCTGTAGATCCTGTAAAATTTATTAAATATTTTTTTCTGTTCTTTTGGATGAATGCCAATGCCGTTATCTGTAAATTCAAATATAAATTTATGTGTATTGCAGCTAATCTTTACATCTATTTTTACTTCAGAAGTCGAATATTTAACAGCGTTATCCGCAAGGTTATCAATAATAATTTTTAAAGTGTCCTTACCGGCAAGAATTTCACAGGGTGCTTTTCCGTGTATAAAATAGTTTTCTTTTTTAACACGGAATTTTTCAAACGATTCTTCCAGTAATTCCTTTACGATTAAGTCAGCTCGATAAACTTGATAATCGCGCAACTGCTTTTTCGTTTCCTGTGCGGAAATTTCGAGTATTGAATTTATCAGGCTCTCCAAACGATCGGCGTCTTTCATCATCATACCAATGAATTCATTTCGCTTTTCTTCAGGCACATCTCTTTGCCTTAATGTTTCAAGATATAATTGAATTGATGAAAGAGGTGATTTCAACTCATGAGTTACGTTCCCGATAAAGTTATCGTAAAGCTGCGTTATTCTTAACTGCACATTTAAATGCCTGAAAATAAGAGAGGTAATAAATGATAAGCCTACCAACAGAATTAATCCTAGTATAAATGGAAGCGTGTTTTGCACATCATAAACTAACTGTGGGGAGACCTGGTCGCCTACTTTTTCAAAAACTATGTAGTTCGATACATACCAATAAATCCATATTCCCAGCAAAGACAGCCAAACAAGCTGAGCAATAACAAAAATTAAAATATGATAAAAAAGAGAGTGCTTGCCTCTCATTGTTAAATCCTTTTTTTTCGATCCAATTAATAAAAAAGACTAAGGGTAATAAATATTTACAAAGTAAATATCCATTATTCGGAATAGAGTATCAAATTAGCCCTTTCCGTTTTTACATTTCTTTTACAATACATCTAATAAAATTTTTGCATAATAGAATTGTAATTGATTTAGAATTAATTGGAGAGAAAATTGAATATACTACTTGTATATCCCGAAACTCCTTCTTCATTCTGGAGCTTTAAAGATGCGCTTAAGTTCGTAGCAAAAAAAGTTGCCGAACCTCCGCTTGGATTAATTACTGTTGCAGCAATGCTTCCAAAAGATTGGGAAAAGAAACTTATTGATATGAACGTTTCGAAGCTGCAGGATAAACATATACTTTGGGCTGACTATGTTTTCTTGAGTGGAATGAACATTCAAATTAATTCTTTCAAGGATGTAATAAGAAGATGCAACACGCTTGGTGTAAAAATAGTTGCAGGGGGTCCGCTTGCTACAACACAGCATAAAGATTTTCTCGGTGTTGATCATTTTGTTTTAAATGAAGCAGAAATTACTCTCCCACTATTTTTAGAAGATTTGAAAAATGGAAATCCAAAGCATGTTTACTCAACAGAAGTATTTCCGGAAATTTCAACATCACCTATTCCAATGTGGGAACTACTGGAAATTAAAAAGTATGCATCACTATCCCTTCAATATTCAAGAGGCTGCCCGTATGATTGCGACTTTTGCAGTATAACTATGCTTAACGGAAGAAAACCAAGGACTAAAAGCAGCAAGCAATTTATTTCCGAACTTGAAAGAATTTACAAGCTTGGTTGGCGAGGTCCCATCTCAGTTGTTGATGACAATTTTATCGGCAATAAAAGAAAGTTAAAAGAAGAAATTCTTCCAAAGCTGATTGAGTGGTCCAAACAATCAAAATATCCTTTCAATTTTATTACAGAGGTTACAATAAATCTTGCAGATGATGACGAGCTTATGGATATGATGATTGAAGCCGGATTCAACAGTATTTTTGTTGGAATTGAAACTACAAGTACCGACAGCCTGGTTGAGTGCGGCAAATCGCAAAACTTAAAACGTAATTTAGTTTCTTCTGTTAAAAAACTTCAGCAGCGTGGGTTTATTGTTTCAGGGGGATTTATTATTGGCTTCGATAACGATTCTCCCAGTGTGTTTCAGGATCAAATTGATTTTATACAAACAAGCGGAATTGTATCAGCAATGGTTGGTTTGCTAAATGCACCAAACGGCACGAAACTATTTAAAAGAATGCAATCGGAAAACAGGATGCTCGATGTTTTTGCTGGAAACAACATGGACGGAACAATGAATTTTATTCCCAAGATGAATTACTGTGATCTGATGGCAGGTTATTCAAGAATTATTAAAACTATTTATTCACAAAAAGAATACTACTATCGATTAAAACATTTTTTAACTAATTACAAGCAGCCGTTTTGGAACAAAAATAAAATTAAGCTAAAAGAAGTAAGAGCATTTATGATGCTGCTCTGGTTGCTCGGCACTTTAGAAAAAGGGAAAAAATACTTCTGGAAACTGCTTGCGTTTAGTTTATTCAAACATCCAAATAAATTTCCTCTTGCAATGACAATGGCAGTGTATGGTTATCATTTTAGAAGAGTTGCTGCACGAATTTGATCTTTAGCCTGATAGTTATTCTAAATATTGTTAATCACTAGCCTTGCAACTGATACATCAAACTACTTATTCTATATTTTTCGTAAAAACCAAGCAATTCATTGCAACAACATATTACTCTAATAATACTATACTCTATCAAATTAAAGAGATTTGAACTGTGTTTTTTCACTTTTTCATAAGCTGAAAATATGGTAAATTTCTTTCCATTGTAAAAAAAGTATGGGCTCGCTAGACTATTATTAATAAATTGAAATATATTTTATTTCCACTACAAAATTTTAATTCCGAATAATACTTACCTAGTTATAACAAGAAGGGAACAAATGAGAAAACAAATAATGTTTAAACAACTTTTTATTGCTTTAACTCTCTTAGCTGTAATTTCATTTTTCGGCTGCGAAAAGAAAACAGATGAAATACAGGATGAAATAAAAACTGAAAATCTGCCGCCGGATACTTCTTCAATCGACCCGCCTGATATGGTAGAACCTGTGGTTGAAGAAATTGT
>CBDUAV010000042.1:0-22548 GCA_965365225.1 uncultured Ignavibacteria bacterium
TTTTTCTTTTACCATATCAACCGCCATCTTAATAGCAGCAAAACCTGTTCTCTTGCCCACACGGCACTGAAGCATCCAAAGCTTACCCTGCTGTATTGTGAACTCGATATCCATCATTTCTTTGTAATGTTTTTCAAGCACTTTCCTGTACCCATCTAATTCACGGTAAATTTTTGGATCTTCTTTTCTCAATTCCTCAATTGGGTGCGGAGTTCGTGTACCCGCAACAACGTCTTCGCCTTGTGCATTAAAAAGATACTCGCCGTAAAAAACATTTTCTCCAGTAGCTGCATCTCTTGTAAATGCAACTCCTGTTCCTGAATCTTCACCCATGTTGCCAAAAACCATTGACTGAATATTTACCGCAGTTCCCCACTCCGCGGGAATGTTATTTAATTTACGGTAGACCTTAGCTCGGTCATTATCCCAAGATCCAAACACAGCACCAATTGCACCCCATAATTGATCCATTGGTTTTGCTGGAAATTCGTGACCGGTTTTTTCTTTAATGGCATCTTTAAATTCTTCAACTAATTCCTTTAAATGATCTGCTGTTAGTTCTGTATCGAATCTAAAGCCATGTTTGTGTTTTTTATTTTCCAGAATAACTTCAAATGGATCCTCGTCGTGCTTTGACTCTGGCTTTAAACCTAAAACAACATCGCCGTACATTTGGACAAATCTTCTGTATGAATCGTATGCAAATCGCGGATTGTTTGTTTTCTTTATTAGACTCTGTACTGTTTCATCATTTAACCCAAGATTCAAAACTGTATCCATCATACCCGGCATAGAAGCCCTGGCCCCGCTTCTAACAGAAAGAAGCAATGGATTTGTCGGATCACCAAAAACCGCATTCATTTCTTTTTCAACTTTTTTAATTGCCGTTAGTACCTGCGTTTTTAATTCCTTGGGATATTTTCTTTTATTTTTATAATAGTAAGTACAAACTTCAGTAGTAATTGTAAATCCAGCGGGTACGGGTAAAGATATATTTACCATTTCAGCAAGGTTAGCACCCTTGCCGCCAAGAAGCGATTTCATTTCGGCTTTTCCTTCGGCTTTCTTTCCTCCAAAAAAGTATACATACTTAGGTTGCTTAGGCATTAATATTTCTCCTTAATTAGATTATTTGTTGTTTCTTTAAAATGAAAATTTTTTAAGCCTTAAAGATAAAGCCCTTAAACGAATCTTCATCATCCATTTTGAATTTTATTTTAAGAAAATAGATATCAATGTCATCTAATTCCTTTGAAAAATTTGTCAATTTAACAGCATCCTTTTCAGTTGTTACTACAGAATGCGAATTTGTGCTATAAAAAGCTTTTCTTATTAATTGCACATCTTTCTGAGTATAATGCTTGTGGTCTCTAAAAACAATTTTGTTTTCCGTATCAACTTTTGTTTGAGACAATACATTTAAAAACGAGTAAGGTCTAGCAATCCCGGAAATGACGAGACTTTTCTGTCCTTCAAATTCGTTCAATCCTAATTGTGTATTGCTTTTCAAATCGTAAAATCCAACTGCTTCGTAAAATCCATTGAAGACTTTTATATCCTTGAAATATTTTGAAAATTTTTCAGGAATACTTTTTGAACTAGTGAACTTTCGGTTTATTATAACTGCATCGGCACGCTTAATTGAGCTGAGTGGTTCTCTCATAGTTCCGGTTAAAAGAAGATTGTTTACAAAAAAACTTTCATCGGTTAAAAATCTTTGTTCAATAACCATGATGTTTATATCCCGTGCAATCCACCTGTGCTGAAAAGCATCATCTAGAATAATTGTATCTACACTTGTATCAGAAATTAATTTTCTTGCTCCAATAACCCTGTTTTCGCAAACAGCGGCAGGTGCTTTACAGTCCAGAACAGTGTGATACATTTCATCGCCACTTTTATCTACAGTTGTTAAAATATCTTTTCCATCGGAGACTAAAACATAACCGTGGGATTTTCTCCTGTAGCCTCTACTGAGAATACCAACGTTCATTTTATTTTTTTTAAAAAGCTCAGTTATATATATAGTTACCGGCGTTTTCCCCGACCCGCCGACTGTAATATTTCCAACCGAAATAACCTTTGCATTTACTTTTATACTTTTAAATATTTTTTTATCGAATAAAAAGTTTCTAACCCAGATTATTAATGCATACACAGGAACTGTTGGAAGCAATATTATTTTTAAAAAATTCATCAGATATTTATTAAAACTTCTGTGCTTCGTTTTGTAATCGGTTTAATTCTGTTTCGCAAAAAGAAATCATTTTGGATGTTTCATCGTAATTTAAATTTGCATTCACATAAATCGGATCGGAATAAACAACTTTAGTTTTCGAAAAAAAATACGGCACTTCGAATCTATCCCAATTCTTTAATATTTTTTTCTTTCGATGTCCAATTCCAACAAGCAGTATCGGAAGCCCGCTTTTTTTAGCTGTAACAACCGCACCTGCTTTAAATTTATGGCGTGGACCTCTCGGACCATCGGGAGTTATTGCGATTGAAAAATTATTCTTTGCATAATCCACCATTATTCCCAATGCAATTTCACCGCCCGAACTGCTTGACCCGCGTACAACTTTGTAATTCCATTTTTTTAATAACTTTGCCAGCATGTCCCCATCTTTACTTTTACTTGTTAAGGCTACAACGTTTGGATTTCCGTGCAGATACCACGGCAGCAGCATTGTTCCATGCCAAAAAGCAAGCACATATTGAGGGCTTTCCAATTTAAGCTTTTTCAAACTTTCAACATTCACTTTCTCTATTCTTAGACTTTTGCATAAAATTGAAAGTACACTGTATGAAAAGTAGTGCCCTAAAAATCGGAGAATGTCCTGCCGTTTTTTTTTAGGTATCATTTATTAGTTCGAAAATTGTTTCGGCTGCATTTTCTGATGCGTCAATGCTTCCAAGTTTACTTTTAATATTTTCTAATTTACTTTTAATAAAGTCGTAATTCTTTTTATCAGATAGAATTTTTTTTGCTTCAGAAAATATTGTTTTTTCATTTACATCCGATTGAATTAGTTCGGGCACAACCTTTTCATCTAAAAGAATATTTACCATTCCAATTCTATCCAGCGTAATAAGCTGCCTTCCAATAAAATAAGATAAAAAGCTCGTGCGGTATACTATAATCATTGGTAAAGAAAAATAGCCTGCTTCCAAAGTTGAAGTGCCGGATTTTATTATTCCAAATTTTGCATACTTCATTAAATCGTAATTAAATCCTTTGATCAATTTAAAGTTCCCAGCACTGATCAGACTGTTAAAAATATTTTCATCCATATTTTCAGAACAGGCAACGACAATTTGCATATTAAACTCATCCGCAAGACGATTTGCAGCTTTTACGCTTTCCTGAAATATTTTTCTTATTTCCTGATTTCTGCTCCCGGGCATTATTAAAAGCAGCTCCTTGTTTTTTTCAAAACTGAACCTGTTGTAAAGCTCTTCTTTCGTTAAAAAATTATACTGATTAATCCTCCCTACTATTGGATGACCGGTAAACTCAACATCAATTCCATTTTTTTTGTACAATTCTTCTTCGAACGGAAAAACAACAAGCATTTTATCAACCAGCGTCTTCATTTTATTTATTCTGCTTTTTCCCCAAGCCCAAATTTGGGGCGAAACGTAGTAAATAATTTTAACTCCATGAGCTTTCAGTTTTTTTGCAATACTTAAATTGAAACCAGGGTAATCAATTAAAACTGCATACTTAATATTTCTTTTTTCAACAAGCTCTAATAAATCTCTTTGCACTTTTCTAATGAAGGGCAGATGCTTCAACACTTCAACAAATCCTAGAAATGCCATCTGATCTATATGATACATAATTTTTAATCCCTCTGCTCTCATCTTATTGCCACCGATGCCAACTGTTTTTAAAGAACCATTTAACTTTCTTAATTTTTTCAATAAATCTGCTCCGATGAGATCACCAGAAACTTCGCCGGTTATAATTAGTAGTTCTGAATTCTTATTCATCATAAACTATAAGTCTTAATTACCCAAATAATTAAAATCACTAAAGAGATGCTTATAAAAGCCTGCACTGATCTTTTTTCAGAACGCAAACCTGCTTTAAAATTAAACGGAGGCTGCTCAACAGAGGAATTTTTGTAAGGAGTTATTCTGGGAATTATAGAACGAACATTTTTTATATAATTAGTGTAATCATTTCCAAATTTTTCATGTAGATATTTTTCTTCGTACTTTATAATTGAATTATACTGCCACAGAAAGAAACAAATAGCAACAATTTGCAAATAAGGAAAAAGTGCGAAAGACATAACCCCAAAACCCAGGTAAAGTAAAATATTTCCGATGTACAATGGATTCCTAACGTATGCAAACGGTCCGCTGATAATTAAAAAAGTACCTCCGGCAGCACCGGTTGTTCTGGTTTCACTTCCCGTCCAGCTAACTCCCCACAATCTTATTGCTTCGCCGGACAGCGCAATTACGAAACCAATTACCAGGCTCCATAAATTTGCATTGTAAAAAACCAACATTAAAATCAGAAACGGAATTGGAGTAAAGCTTCTGTATTTAAAAAATATTGATGATAGGCTTTTCATTAATTATTCACTCTGCCAAATAGGCTTCACGTCTTTTAAGTTCGGCCTGATGTCTTTTCTTTAATCTTTTTTTAGAATTAAGTTCATTTAATTTGCTAGTAACATCATAAAAATCATTAAAGGAAAAATAAGTTATGCGCTCTTTTTCGCAATATTTGAGTAATTCGGCTTTCGCAAAAATAAAATCAACGTATTTAATAGGATCTTTATCTGAATTTCCATCGCCGATAAAAACAGTAAAATCACTTTCACTGCTATTATCAATTATGTGTGTCTGTTTGCAGTTTGCAGAGTTTCTGCATCCTTCATTAAAGTGAGGAAATGAAGGAACTAAAAATCCATCCGATGTAATTGATAAATTGTTACTGAAAAACTTTATATGGCTTAATTTTTCACGATTCAAAATTTTTTTAATATAGTAATCAAAACCATCGCTTAAAATGAATAAATCAAAATTATGCTCGCTGCAATGTTCAACAAACGAATGGAAGTCTGGTTCAATTTCCACGTTATTAATAAAATCATCCCATTCATTTTTATTTATACTGCCAGCGCTCTCGCACAATTGTGTCCAGCATTCTCTGGATGTAATTTTATTTTCAAGTAATTCGCTAATTATTTTATTTGTTGCAGCTTCATTTCCAAATTTTCTAAATAGCTCATCACCAACGTCAATCTTAGAAATTGTTCCATCGAAATCCATAAATATCTTGAATGTCCTGTCCATGATTTAATAAAGGTTATATACTACAAAAAATTCCCCAATGAAGTGTTGCCTCATTTGATATTTAAAACTAAGACACAGAAATTGAACGAAAGGAAAATGAAGGGTATCACGCCACAACATTTACATTTTCATTAAAGCTAACGCTGACTAATTTAGAAACTCCCTCTTCCTGCATCGTAACACCGTACAATGTTTCAGCCGATTCCATAGTTCTTTTATTGTGAGTAACTATAATAAATTGTGTGTCGGTGCTAAAATCTTTTATCAGTCGTGTGAATCTGTCAATATTCGCATCGTCAAGGGGCGCATCAATTTCATCCAAAATACAAAAAGGGCTTGGCTTAACTAAATAAATTGCGAAGAGCAGTGCTATTGCAGTTAAAGTTTTTTCTCCCCCTGATAGCAGCTCAATCGATGTGGGGCGTTTACCTTTTGGTTTTGCAATAATTTCTATTTTTCCTTCAAGCGGATCAGAATTTTCCTCGAGTTTTAAATCTGCTTCATCACCAGGATCAAATAGCGATCTAAAGACTCTTACAAAATTGTCTTTTATTTGATCGAACGTATTTAAAAATTGCGTATGTGCAGCATGATTTAATTCATCAATAGTTTTAACGATATCTTTTTCTGAGTCTACGAGATCATCCTGTTGCTGAATTAGAAAATCCAGTCTCTTTTTTTCTTCTTCATATTCCGAATAAGCAAGCAGGTTAATGGGTCCAAGATTTTTTATTTTCTGCCGGAGATCATGAACTTCGCTATGTTTTTCATTAAAGTTAAAAAAGTGAAGATCATCAAAATTTTTCAGCTCAACCTGTAAGCCGTACTCTTCAGAAATATGTTCGGATAAATTTTGTTTTTTTATCTCAAACTCGTTTAACTTTATTTCGAGATCCCTGATTGAATCTAAAATCGTGTCTTTTTCGGAGCGAATGTCATTTTGTTCATTTTCAATTTTTGATGTTTCAGATTTAATTTCAAGATAGATTTTTTCTGTTCTTTCAAGTCCATCATTTAAAAAGGTTTTCTCTTGTTTAGCTTTTTCGAGTTCGGAATTTTTAGAGCTTAGATTATTCAACAGCTCCTGTATTTCATTATCTGCTCTATTAATATCGTTTCGTCTCGAATCAATTGAGGAATTTAAATTTTCTATATTACTTTTCGATTGAACAACAAGATTATCGAGGCTCCGTACTTCTCCTAATGCACGTTCGAGCTCAAGTTTAATTTCATTTTCCAAAGTAATCAATGAGCTTAATTCATTTTCTGCTTTTAAGTTCTCCTCTTCTGTTACTCTTAATTCTGCTTCAGCCGCACTCCGCTCACTTTGCAGAGTATTTAAATCATTAGAAATTCTGTTTTTTTCGTTATCAAATTTGTTCGCATCAGCAGCAAATTGCTGTACAAGCTGATGTGTTCTTTCAATTTCGTCGTTAGCCTTCTTCTTTTCAAATTCAAACTGCGAAATTTGCTTATCAATATTTGCAAGATCATTAACCAGCATTTTACCCTGGTCAGAAAGAACTTTAAGATCTATTCCCTTAATTTTTTCATCGAGTGTAATTATTGTTTCGGACAGTTTTTGCAACTGCTGCTGTTTTGTGGGCAACTCATTATTAAGCTGGGCGAGCAATTGTTTTTTACCGAAGAGCGTTTCCTCAAATTCGGGTGACGCGCCGCTGTCAATTATTCCAGAACTATCTAAAAAATCTCCATTCATTGTTGCAAAACTTAGATTGGGATATTTAGAAGACAGCCGAACAGCAGAATCAAAATCTTTTACAATTGCGGTATTGCTTAAAAGATTATTAAAGAACTTGCGCCATTTTTTTTCAGTTTGAATAATGTTTGCAGCCCAATTAACAAACGCATCATCCTTTACCAATTTTTTTCTTCTGCGATTATCAAAAAATCTCTCAATAGCGTGAATAAATCCTGTGCTGCCCGGCTGCTGTTCATTAAGAATATAAAATGAAGCTCTTCCTAAATCATTTTCTTTAAGGTATTTTATACCCCGTCTTAAATCTTCCAGTGAAGTAATTAAAATATTATTTACATTGTAACGCAGTGCAGCTTCTGCTGCAACTCTGTACTCTTCAGCGGAAGAACCGATGCTTGCAAGTAAAGCAATATCGCCTTGCGCCCAATTTGCATTTTTTACGAGTGATTTGGTTCCTCTGGAAATTCCTTCAAGATTATCTACGAGATTTTGAATGAAAGTAATTTTTTCGCTAAGTGCATTTATTAAAGATTTTAACTCAAGCTCTTTTGTTCTTAGAAAGTTTAATTCTTTTTCAAGATTTTCTTTTTCAGATACTTTTTTAGCGTACTGCTCTTCAGACTCACTTATTTTTTTAGAAACCGTGTCTTTTTCTTCATTTAGATTTTCAATAAATCCCACAGTTTTAGCAACATCGTTTGTCAGCTGCAGAATTTTATCGTTAAGCTTCGTTATCTGGTTGTTTTTTCCCTCAAGCGCATTTGTAATATTTGAAAGCTCATTTTCTTTAATGCTAACTGCTTTGAACTTATGAACAATCTGTTCGGAATGCTTTTTTAGCGCAGATTTTTTCTCATCTAATTTAGTTCGCAGCTCTTCTCGTTTTGTTTTTAGATCCCCCTGCAATAACCTTTTATCATCAATATCTTCAGTTATTTTTTCAATTCTAGATTTAGAATTCTCAATATCATCAGTAGTAATTTTTATTCTTGTACCAAGCTCAGCAATTTCTGCATTATATTTTTCTAAGTTAGATTCAGCTGATCTTTTCCTCTCTTCTGCAACTGAGATATCATTTAAAACAGAATAGATAACCTCTGTTTTTTTCGTAACTTCATTTCTCTTGCTTTTTAATTCAACTTCAATTTCATCAAGTTTGCTTTTGGTTTCACTAAGTTTTGAAGAAAGATTTTGCAATTCTAAATCAAGATCTGATTTCTTTTTGAAGTTTTCTTCTTTTAATTTTTTTATTTCTTCGATCTTATTAGAGAATGAAGCGAATTCCCTTTCGGCAAGATCTAATTCGAGTTCTTTTAATGTTGCTGTGTGCCGGTTGTACCTGTCAGCTTTTTTTGCCTGTCTTTCAAGTGAGTTAACGTTTTTAGCAACTTCACCAACAATGTCATTAACACGTGTTAAATCGCTTTTAACTTCGTCTAACTTTTTAAGAGCAAGCCGCCTTCTGAGTTTATATTTATTAACACCTGCGGCTTCTTCAAACATTGTTCTGCGCTCTTCTGCTTTACTGCTTAAAATAGTTTCAACCATTTTAAGCTCAATAACAGAATATGCATTTGCGCCAATACCTGTATCCATAAAAAGATTAGTAATGTCTTTTAATCGGCAAAGGTTTTTGTTCAGCAAGTACTCGCTTTCACCCGAGCGAAAGATTCTTCTTGTAATTGTTACATCGGTATATTCAGTTGGCAGAACACCTTTTGTATTTTCAATTGTAAGGGAAACTTCGGACATTCCCATTGGCTTTCGGTTTGCAGTTCCGTTGAAGATAACATTTTCCATTTTATCACTGCGCAGCGCACTGCTTCTTTGCTCACCAAGGCACCATCTTATGGCATCTACAATATTGGTTTTTCCACAACCGTTTGGACCAACTATAGAAGTAACACCATCTTTAAAATTAATGGCGGTTTTTTGTGCAAATGATTTAAAACCCAGTATTTCTAATTTAGACAGATACAATAAAAACCTGATTAAATGATATTATATTGTTTTAAAGTAAATAGTAAATATTGAACTGTGGAACTTTCAAGTTCAAAATAAAAAAGAATTCCTCCAATGACTACCACTAAAAATAAAATGCAGTAAAAGTAAACTGTTCCTGGATTTGCATCGAATAAAACATAAATTCCTTTCATCAACCTGTAAAGAATCCATATGAATATAATTACCAATCCTATGTAAATATAAATATTTGCAACATCTGCTATCAGCACTCTGTATAAAATTATTCCCACAGGAATTAGTAGAACCATCGGAAGAAGCGACCAAATTACAGTAAAGTAAGCACTATTAATGTACACTTTAGTTCTAACTGCAAACGATGCAGCTTTTACAAGTATGGATAGTACAACGAGGAAGACAATATTAAATAAAGTTAACCAGAATAATGCGGGCAAAGGATGCCATAATAAATAGTTAACTACTTTTGTAATTACAGGACTGGCAAAAGCAAGAATCATGTGTTCATAAAAAAGGCTTGACTTTAGAAAGAATAAAATGTTGGCCATTACGAGAGCACTCACAGCAGCGATTATTATTCCTAAAAGTGTAGTTTGATATGCAGAGATTATTCTTTGGTCTCTTACATCTGCAAAAAAATTGTAAGGACGAAGCAAAGCTCTTGATGCATCTTCGCGAAATTTTCTGCCGGAGTTTACCAGCACACCCATAAATATGGCTAATATCAACCCGAATATTATAAAGCCCATAGGTGCATCTTCTTTTTTGCTACCTATTGGGATTGTAACTTTTTCAAGATCATTTAGTTTTGCATATACAACTTTATATGTAATTCTGTTCGTGTTCCTGTTTTCATCAAGCAAACCTATTCTGTAAATATTTTCTTGATTATAACCTGAAAGGTAAGAAGCATAATCACCACGGTAATCTACCATTGTGTTTATAAAATATCCCGCAACATTATTTTTATCAACATAAGTAAAAAGATCTTCAAAATATTTTGCCTGTGCCTCAAATGAATAATCATTTACATAACCATCGGAACCGCCTGCATTAACAGTATATCCGGCTTCAGAAATTATTATTCGTCCTATGCCAAATTCGCTTTGCAGTAAACTGATTTTTTCTTCAAGGTCGGCAACGTTTTCATTTAGGAATTCAATTCCGTAAACATCTAAATTTTCAATTTCTTTTAAATTTAAATTGTCGAAAGATGCATAAGTAACCAAATCTGTTCTGTCTTTGACCGTTTTACAAAGATTTGAAATTAATGATATGTGTGATCCAATCCCCGGTAAAAATGCACCGCCCATTCCAATTGCTGCTAGTGAAGAGTACTGGCTGTAAAATGTAATATAATTCGTTAAAAACTCTTTGCACCTATTCTGAAAACTTTGGTCCTGTGCAATACCGGATGGCACACCATTAATCGGCAGTTCAATGAATGCTAACAAACCATACTGCTCGCACAATCTTAAATAATATGGATGAGGAACACACTTGGAAAATCGGACATTATTAAACCCTGCATCTTTAATAAGGGTAATATCATATTCCATCTGTTCGTACGGAAGCAGGCTGCCATAAATATTATTTGAAGGAATGTAAGTCACGCCTTTTAAATGAAATTCATTTCCATTGAGCATAAAAGAATTTTCAGTGGAAATGAAATCATAAACTGAAATTGATTTGTGCGAAATATCTAAAAGTGAATCAGCCCGAAAGAGTTCAAATTTTAACAGATAAGATTTAGGATTATTCGGTGACCAGAGTTCCGGTGCATTTATTTTAACAACCTGATTTAATGAGGCATCTTTATTACGCTCTAATAAGAATGGCTTTGAAGGGAATTGCTGAAGAATTTCCCCGCCTTCATTTTCAATTGAAATCAGCAGACTAAACTCGGGTGGTTCTTCTTCCAATCCTTCCAAACTTTTAATAATATTATTTCTTACTAATGATTCAACAGTTAATTCGACATTTTTATAATCGGCGGATATTTTAGTACTTATAGTTGTTTTTGAAATGAATATATCCGGCTTTAAATGAATAAACACATCTCCCGCAATACCGCCGTTATTCTTCGGATATAAAAAGCGCTGCTTTAAAGGAATGGTATTTTTTGAATCAATATTGTATTTCAGTTTTACAGAAAGAACATTTTCAACATCTCCGCGAAGAATATCTCTTGGAAGTTCAAATTTAAAAGGATACTGGCCACCGCCATGCCTGTAAATTATAATATTGTTTACGGAAATATCTGCTGAAAAATTAATTCCAAAAAACACAAGCTCAAGAATGTTTTTTGAAACTTGCTTTGGAGTTAAAGTAAAAGTTTTTTCAAATATAAATTCCCCTTTTCCTTCAAAAATACATGGAACACCGACTGAAACTTTTTGTGCTTCTTCATCTTCTGCGGGCCGAACAAACCATTTTCCATTTAAAGGAATAATGGACCGGGTTTCAGAAATATCAAAAAAAATATAATCCGATGAGCGAATTTGGTAATCGGGATATTCTTTAAACACCACCTGCCCAAAAGAAAAATTATGTGGCAACAATAGTATAAGTACTGCTGTCATCCATAATCTAAAGGGGAAAATCTGCATTAGGTAAGTCAATCCTTAGATTTTTGTTTAAACATCAACAAAAATACTACAGAATCAAGGTGAAATCAATGCGAATCTTCTGTGTAAGAATATATTATTTAAGCAGATGCAATAATGCCCAGAAATGAATCTGCTTTTAAGCAGGCTCCGCCTACTAAAGCTCCATCAATATCTTCTTGTGCAAGAAGCTCTCCAGCATTATCAGGTTTTACACTTCCACCATACTGGATTAATAATCTCTCAGCTATAGAAGGTGAATATCTTTCTGCAATAAGTTTACGTATAAAGGAATGAACTTCTTGCGCTTGCTGTGGTGTTGCAGTTTTCCCCGTTCCAATTGCCCAAACCGGTTCGTAGGCAATAATTATCCCGCTCATATTTTCAGAAGAAATATCATCCAATCCTTTTGTCACCTGCTCTGAAATAACATCCATTGTTATTCCTTTTTCTCTCTGTTCTAGTAATTCTCCCACGCAGAAAATAACTTTTAATTTTTTATCGATTGCTGTTTTTATTTTTTTATTTATCATTTCATTCGATTCATTAAAAATTGCTCTTCTCTCCGAATGACCTAAAATAACATATTCACAACCAACTGATTTTAACATATCCGCAGAAATTTCTCCGGTGTAAGCTCCGCTTTCTTCGTAATGCATGTTTTGTGCACCCAATTTTACGGGTGTATTTTTAATTAAAGAATAAACTTCGTTAAGTGAAGTAAAAGTAGGGCAAACAATTACTTCACATTTACTATCATTTCCCAATCCGTTTATAATTTTTGAAACTAATTCCTGTGATTCCAATAATGTTTTATTCATTTTCCAGTTGCCGGCAATTACTTTCTTTCTCATTCCAACCTCTTTATTTCATAGTTTGTTAAATTTGGAATGAAAAGTTACAAAAGAGCTAAGCGTACTTCAATTACCATAATTGAGTAATGATATTTAAAAAATTTCCCAGACAAGTTTTAATCCTAAGCTTCGTTAGCTTCTTTACCGATATTGCAAGTGAAATGCTTTATCCCGTAACACCTATTTTCCTTACTGCCGTTTTGGGTTCATCAATGGCTGTTGTAGGTATAATTGAAGGCATTGCAGAAATAACTGCAGGGTTTTTAAAGGGTTACTTCGGTAATCTTTCCGATAAAATTGGGAAACGTTCTATTTTTATTTTTCTGGGCTACGGAATTTCTGCGCTCTCCAAACCTTTTCCCGGTCTGATAGCATCTATACCCACTGTTGTTGTTTCGCGGACTGCAGACCGGATTGGAAAAGGAATAAGAACTGCACCAAGAGATGCTTTGCTCGGAAGTTATTCTGATGGAAACACAGGCGCGATTTTTGGATTTCACCGTGCAATGGATACACTTGGTGCTGCAAGCGGACCTTTAATAGCAATATTTCTACTTTACTTATTCCCAGATAACTTTCAATTGATATTTTTAATGGCATTTGTTCCATCAGCAATTGCAGTGTTTTTTACTCTTTTAGTCAAAGACAAACCCTCGAAATCAGAAAACAAAAGAAATGCAAATTATTCTGCATTCTGGCATGAAGTTTCGGCTGAATACAAGTTTATTTTAATAATGATTACAATTTTTTCATTTGTAAACAGCAGCGATGTTTTTCTTATTCTTAAATCAAGATACATTTCAGATTCAAATACAATAGCAATTCTTGGGTATGTTTTTTTCAATATTATATATGCAATCTTTTCTTATCCGCTTGGTCGTCTTTCAGATAAGTACGGGAAAAAAAATATTTTTAGTCTGGGTCTTATGGTTTTCTCATTAGTCTATTTAGGTTTTGCTTTCAGTACAGAAATGGTTTTTATCTGGTTGTTATTTGCACTCTATGGAATCTACTCGGCAGCTACAGAAGGAGTTTCAAAAGCTTGGATTACTGATTTAGTTGCTGAAGAATGGCGCGGTTCTGCAATCGGTTTGTTAACTATGTGCTCAAGTTTTGCAATAATGCTTGGATCTTTTAGTGCAGGTGTTTTATGGGATTACTTTGGCTCAATGGTACCGTTTTTAATTTCATCAATAATTAGCTTTTTAATTGCTGTTATTCTTTTCTTCAGAGCAAAAGCTTAAGAATTTTGAGTGTTAACTTATCCCACCTTTCTAAAGGAATTGTTATTATTTATCTTTCAAATCAATTTTTAAAAAAGAATGAATAATAATTCTGAAAATATTGCAGTTGTTGCTCTGAGTGGCGGATTGGATAGCTGTGTAACTTCAGCAATCGCTGAACAAAATTACCAGCTTGCACTGTTGCACATTAATTACGGGCAGAGAACTGAAAAAAGAGAATTAAAATCGTTCAATGATATTTCAGATTACTATGATATAAAAAAAAGACTGGTAGTTGATTTGAATCACCTCTCAAAAATCGGTGCCTCATCTTTAACTGATTCAAAAATAAATATTTCAAAAGCTGATCTTGATTATCAAAGAAACCTGCCTACCGGCCCACGGCTTCGCCGCGAGGCGAGCAGGCAGGTTCCAACTTCTTATGTTCCTTTTAGAAATGCAAACATTCTTTCAGCGTGCGTAAGTTGGGCTGAAGTTTTAGGAGCAAAAGCAGTCTTTATTGGCGCAGTGTTCGAAGATTCATCCGGCTATCCTGATTGCAGACCTGAGTTCTTCAAAACTTTTGAAGAATTAATTAAAACAGGAACCAAACCTGAAACAGAACTAAAAATCGAAACACCAATAATCCATTTAACAAAAGATGAAATTGTAAAAAAAGGAGTTGAACTAAAAGCACCTTTACATTTGACTTGGAGCTGCTACAAGAATGAAGATATCGCATGCGGTGAATGTGAGAGCTGCGCGCTTCGGCTTCGAGGTTTTCAGAAAGCGGGTGTAAAAGATCCAATCACTTATAAAGTAAAACCTATTTATTTATAGTAAAATAAAATCGAAAAGAGGCTGTGATGAAAAAGAAATTAAAACTATTAGGTACTTTTGAAAATGAGTTCCCAAAAAGAAATTATACAATAGTGCATACAGCACCTGAGTTTACATCGCTCTGCCCAAAAACCGGGCAGCCAGATTTTGCAACTATTACATTGGAATACATTCCGGATAGACTATGTGTTGAGTTAAAATCACTTAAGCTTTATTTAAACTCTTACCGCAACGATGGAATATTTTTTGAAAGTGCTACGAATAAAATTCTTGACGATCTGGTTTCTGTATGTAAGCCACGTTATATGCTGGTAACTGCCGATTTTAACGTTAGGGGAGGAATTTCTTCAGTTATTGAAGCAGAATACAGAAGCAAAGAATATGATGAAAGTATATTTTGATAAATCAACAGTAAACATTCCGAAATTCGTTTAATGAATGATATAAAAAATAAATTTCGTGCCAAGCAGGAAGAACTTTTTTTGCGGCACAATAAGCAAATTGATTCACTTACTTTTAGTAAAGAATATAGTTTTCTTATTGAAGAAGTAATAAGAGAAATATCCGGCTCTAATAAATATAATTTTGTTCTTGCTTCAGCAGGAAGCTTTAGCCGAAGAGAATTATCACCTTACTCCGATATTGATTTAATTTTTATCGCAGAGACAGTAAATGAAAACGAAATGGAAATTTCCAATCTTGTTAAAATCTTTTGGGATAATGGTTTAGAAGTCTCACACACTGTCAGAGATTTTTCAGATATTCAAAAATATTTACTTGAAGATCTTCATACATTTACACAATTTTTTGAAACACGTTACCTTCTCGGTTCAGAAAAAATTTACAGCAAATGGAACGATGCTTTAATAAATATCCTCACTGAAGATGTAAAAATTGATTTGCTAAAAAGAATGATTGATGAGTTTGAGGAACGTTACAAAAAGCACGGAGATTCACCTAAAGTCTTAGAACCAAATGTTAAGCTTTCTGCCGGCGGTTTAAGAGATTTACAGGCTGTTGAATGGATGTACATTTTTAGAAATAAAACACTTATAAATAAGCAGGAAGAAACAACACAAATTGAAGCTTTCCTAAAAATTCTTAGAGAGCAGGAAATGGTTTCATCGGAAGAAGCAATGAGACTGCTGGGCAGCTATAAGCTATTGCTTACAATAAGAAACCTGCTTCATTTAAGCTCTAAACAAAGAACAGACCGCTTCGAATTTTCAGATCAAATAAGAATTGCTAAAATCTTTGGTTTTGATGAGGAACATCTTGCCGACTTTATGAAGATTTATTTTAAAGCTGCAATAACGGTTAACCGGTTTTCAAAAACAATTATAAAACAGTACTATGATGATATTCTTGCAACTCTTCCCGATTCATTGTCTATAGTCTTGGATGATGATTTTGAATTAAAAGGAAAAATTATTTCTCAACGAAACAAAAACGATCTTAATCTATCTGATTTGTTAAGAGCTTTTTATTACCGAGGACTTCATTCCGCAAGATTCGATAAAAAACTACGTTCATATATTATCGAAAAGATGGAAGGCTCGGATGATTTTTCATGGCAGGAAGGCGAATCTTCGGTATTCTTTAGAGAAATTTTAAAGCTTCCGAAAAATATAGGCGCTACTCTTGCTTCAATGAATGAGCTTGGTGTTCTTGGTGCACTAATTCCAGAGTTTAAAGAATTAAATGGATTCCTGCAACATGGCGTATACCACTGCTACACCGCCGATGAGCACACGCTGGTTGCTATTCAAAATATTGAAAAACTCGCAAATCAAAATTCACAGCTTGGCAGAATTTTTTACAGAACAGAAGAGAAAGAAATGCTGTTCCTTGGGCTCTTGTTTCACGATATTGCTAAACCAATAAATATTAGCGGTCATGAAATTATCGGCGCTGAAATGGCTTCATCAATTATGTTTAAGTTAGGTTATAGCGAGGATGAAGTTGATTTGGTTTCTTTTCTTGTTAGAAATCATTTAGTCATGGAGCAGACAGCCTTCAGAAGAAATCTTAATGACCCGGAAACGTTAGACAATTTTTCTTCAAGAATACATTCTATTGAAGATTTAGAATTGCTTTACCTGCTTACTTATGCAGACCTGTCGGCTGTTAATCCTGCTGTCTGGACTAACTGGAAAAGTGAGCTTCTTTCAGAATTGTACAGAAAAACGAGAGCAATGCTGGAAGATAAAATATCTGGTGAAGAGCTTTTACATTCATCGACTTACATAATACCAACAGAAATAAGCAAACATTCTGGAGCAATTTCGGAAACCAATGTAAAAGATCATATTGAAGCAATAGATGATGTGGCTTATTCACATAATTTCTCTGCAGAAGAAATTGCAACACATGTTGAAGAGATAAATAAAGGTAATCCGCTTTCAGTTCTTTTTAAAGAATTAAAAGGGTTTACAAGTATAACTATAATAACAAAAGATTTTCCTTCTCTGCTTTCTAAAATTTGCGGTGTGCTGGTAATAAACGATGTGAACATTCACGATGCAAAAATCTTTACAAGAAAAGATGGAATTGTGATTGATACATTTAACGTAACCGATTTTAGGACACATAAAAGAATTGATGCTGAAAGATTTAATAAAATTGAAGTAGATCTTGATAGTGCGGTTAACGGTATTTTACAGTTAGGAAAAGAAGTTGCATCGTTAAAATCGAAATGGTGGAGAATTGAAAGTAAAATATTTAAAAAAACCGGACAGATTAAAATTGCATTCGAGACTCACGAAAAGTATACTATAATTGATGTTCACTCACCCGACAGGTTGGGTTTTCTTTATCACGTTACAACTAAAATGAACGAACTCGGTTTAAATATTTACTTTGCCAAAATTGCAACGCAAGGTGATTTAATTGTCGATGCATTTTATGTGTTAGGGAGAAATAACAAAAAAATCTCACCAAATGATTATGAATTTATTAAATCAGAATTAACTGCATCCATTATAAAAATTTTATAGGGTAGTAATTGAACTCAGAAAACAAACAAAAACCAATTGGTATATTTGATTCCGGTATTGGGGGTTTAACTGTAGTAAAAAGGCTAGCATCAACTCTCCCTATTGAAAATATTATTTATTTCGGTGATACTGCACGTGTCCCGTACGGTTCGAAATCAAACACAACTGTTATCGATTACTCAATTCAAAACACGAAGCTGCTGCTGAGCAAAAATGTAAAAGCTGTTATTGTAGCTTGCAATACTGCTTCTTCAATTGCAATTCCTGAGTTAAAAAAATTTTTTAAGATCCCGATAATTGGAATGATTGAACCAGGGGCAAAAATGGCGCTTCAAAAAACTAAAAACAAAAAAATCGGCGTAATTGGGACAAGGGCAACAACCGGAAGTCTTGCTTACTCTTCCGAAATAAAAAGGATTGACAGCAGCACAAACGTAGTTGAAAAAGCCTGCCCGCTTTTTGTTCCGCTTGCCGAGGAAGGCTGGACGGATCACAAAGCGACACACGAAATTGCAGAAGAATACTTGAAAGATCTCAGAGTTGCTGGAATAGACACGCTTGTTTTAGGCTGCACACACTATCCTATTTTAACAAATGTAATTCAAAATGTAATTGGGCGAAACGTAAGTTTGATAGACAGCGGCGTTGCTTCTGCAGAATTGATCAAAGCAGAATTACAAGAACTTAATCTATTAACAAACTCAACCGAACCTGGCTGGCAGGAATTTTATGTTAGTGATATACAGGTAAAGTTTAAAGAAGTTGCAGAACTGTTTTTAGGTAAAGAAATAGACCATGTTCACAAAGTTGATCTGGAATAGCTGCTTCAGAAACACCATGGTTAAATCTCCTTTACCTTCCCTTCAAACAATTTCTTCAATAATTTTCTGTCAGTTGTTTTACTTAAGGCTAGCATAAATTTTATTCGTGCTTTCTGACCGTTTAAATAATCTGTAAAAATAACTCCAAGCTTGTGCAGGTGTTTTCCCGCTCCAGGATAGCTGTATATGTAATCCGTTTCACCCGCAGGACAGCGTGAAACAAGCACTACGGGTATTCCTTTTTCAATTACATATTTTATTCCGTCAAAAGCTTTAGGGGGAACATTGCCGATACCAAGTGCTTCAACAACCAATCCGTCCACGCCACTGTCTGCAGAAAACTTAAAGAACTTTTCATCCATTCCGGCATATACTGTGATCAGATCTACATTGCTGTTAACTTTTTCTGTTTCTATTATCTCTAAGTGGCGGGGAATTCGGTTATAAATAACTTTTCCGTCCTGTACAAAACCAAGTGAACCAAAATCAAGGCTTTGAAAAGTTTCAAATTCACTTGAGAAAATTTTTGTTACTTCGCTTGCAGCATTCACTTCAGCGTGCATGCAAACAAGCACTCCCATTCCTTTGGAGTTTTCATTTAAACAGACGTAAATAGAATCCAGAAGATTTTTAGGTCCATCCCAATCGGGTTCAGAACTGTTTTTTACAGAGCCTGTAAAAACAATTGGAGTTTTAGTTTTAATTGTAAGATCCAGCAGATAAGCAGTTTCTTCCAGAGTATCAGTTCCGTGTGTAATTACTATTCCATCGTATTTTTTTTCTTTAATTCTTTTCTTAATCTGTTTTGAAAGATCAATCATAATTTCAGGCGTAATATGCGGACCAGGATATTTACCAAAATCGTAACAACTAATGTTTGCAATCTTTTTCACTTCCGGAATTTTATTGACAAGCTGTTCACCTGAATACTGCGGCAAAAGGCCACCAGATTTTTTATCAATTTTCATAGAGAAAGTGCCGCCGGTAAAAACAATAAGTATATTTTTCAATTTTTTTCTCACTTATAATTCTAGTTAATTCGTAGTAAAAGTTACAAAAAGATGCTAAATCACAAAGTAAAAATATGAAGGAATTACATTTTAACTTGAAGCTGATATTCAGTTAGAGTAATTTTACATTAAAAAGCGAGGAAATTATGTTAATGGTTGAGAATGTTGATTTAACACCCAATCCACATGCCCTAAAGTTCATATTGAATGAAAAATTGCTCAATATAGAAACACGCCAGTATGCTGATAAAGCATCTGCAGAAAAGGATCCATTTGCAATAGGTATTTTTGAGATTGAAGGCGTAGTTTCGGTTTTTTACATGGATAGATTTGTAACGATTGAAAAATCACCTGATGCAAACTGGGGACAAATCCAAAGACCTTTTATAGAATTTTTAAAATCATTTGATAAAAAATTAATCCCAGAGGAGACAATCAAGCCACCGACAGCAGAAGAAGAAAACGAACTTCTAAAAAAAATAAATGAATTACTTGATCAGAAAGTCAGACCTGCACTCGCAGGAGATGGCGGCGGTTTGGAAGTTTTAGGTGTTGATGGCTTTACAGTCAGTATCCGCTACCAGGGTGCATGCGGAAGCTGTCCGAGTGCGATCAGTGGTACACTAATGGCAATTGAGGGATTGCTTCGTAGGGATATAAATCCTGCAATTGAAGTTGTAGCTGCCTAAATTCAAAATCCGTTCTTATATTTTGGCGAAGATTAAATTCTTTCGCCATTTTTAATTAATTCATTATAAATTATTAAAAACCTCAATTGGAAAAATTATTTTTTTCAGGTAAAAGTTTTATTGGGATTAAACTGAATGCAGTTGCTTCATCTGAAGGAATAAGAAACATCTTTATTAATAAAGATTTGTTACAAACAGATTTAACGAATTTAAATGAAGTTACTCCCGAAGATCCACTAATGTTTAATCTGTTTAAGCAGTTTGACCAGTACTTCAAGAGAGAAAGAAAAGAATTCAACTTGCCCCTGGATATTATTGGTACAGAATTTCAGAAAAGAGTATGGGCCGAACTTGAAAATATTAAATACGGAGAAACTATAACTTATCAGCAGCTTGCAACCAGATTGGGTGATGTAAAATCAATCAGGGCTGCCGGAAGAGCAAACGGTGCAAATCCACTGCCAATAGTTATCCCTTGTCATCGTGTTATTGGCACAAAAGGAAAATTAGTCGGTTATGGCGGAGGATTGAATGTAAAAAGAAAACTTTTAGAAATTGAGGAAAGTTTAAACCCTGACCTTTTTGCTTAGATTCTGACCATATAAAATAAATAATTTTTAAAAACTTTTGGGGAGACTGAGCTTTAATTTTACTCATCAATGTTTATCACAGCATCTTCCAAGACTTTATGTCCAGCTTCAGACTTAAAAAACATTTGCCCTTCTCTTGCTTTCACTAATTGATCAAGCTCATCCTGGTAGAAAAATCTGTCTTCACCAAAAGCAGGTTCTAATTCATTAAGCCATGATGCTGTTTCACTATATTTTGCAAAGAAAGGTGTTTTAGTCCATTGCGGATTTCTAGCCTGAAGCATTGTTAGAACAAAAACTTTTTCACCCATAATTTCTGCAATACCAGAAATTGCTACTTTGCCAGGAAGAGCAGACATTGAAGGACCTCTAACAGTTCTTGAAAGACCTGAAACCGAGCGGTAGGCTTCATTAAATATATCCAACGCTTTATAAAGTGGAATCGAAAAGTATTTCTCTGCGCCGGTATTTCTTTCAATAAAAAAGTAGTAGGGTATGCATCCCAGTTTAATTTGATCTCGCCACATTTTTGACCAGACTTTGGGATCATCATTTACATACCTAATTAAAGGTGACTGAGTTCTGATTTGAGCGCCGGAATTCCTGATTCTCTTTATTGCTTCCCGGGCAATATCAGTTTGTAACTCTGTCCAATGGTTGTAGTGCCCCATTATTGATATATGTTTATCAGAATACACTACTTTTTCAAACAAACGAAGTGTATCATCCGCATCTTTATCTGTAACAAATTTATAAGGCCAGTATGCAACAGCTTTTGTTCCTATTCTAATATTTCTGATATGCTCGAAGTCAGGTTTCAACAATGGTTCAATGTAAGCTGCAAGTTTTGCGGCACTCATAACCATGGGATCACCACCTGTAATTAAGACATCAGTAACTTCTTTTTGATTGCGTAAGTAATCCTGAAATCTTCCGGATTCTTCAGTCGCGAATTTCAAATCAGCCATGCCAACAAATTGAGCCCATCTGAAACAAAAAGTACAATAGGAGTGACAGGTTTGCCCACTGGACGGAAAAATTAAAACGGTTTTTTTATACTTATGTTGAATTCCTGCAACAGGTTCTTCATCCATTTTCGGCACATTTAAAGTCATCTGCCCCGCCGGATGAGGATTCAGTTCCAACCTGATTTCATTTGCAACTTTTTTAACTTCTTCATTAGAACTACCACTTTTTAAAGTATCAGCCATTCTATTAAATTGATAATCAGTAAGCATTTCTTTTTGCATAAATGTTAGCTGAAAAATCGGATCGATGGGAATGTTAGCCCAGTTAATTAATTCCTCAACCACGTAATTGTTTACTCTGAAGGGGAGTACGTTTGAAACAACTTTTATGTTAAAGCGTTCCTCTTTGGAAAGTAGCTGAAGCTGAGGAATATTGTCTATATCCTTCAGACTGTAAAATTTCATTTTTCGTGGATGAATCATCCCTTACTTTCTTTATTAATCAATAAAATAACTTGGATAAACACACAGTAAGGTTAAAAACGAACCCGTATTCTAGTCGCGCAGCAAATATTGGGGTTGCTAAGATAGCAGAATAATTGATTATGTCAAGTAATAAATTAATGCAAACAGAAAGTAGCCGTTTTGTATGAATTACTCTTTTTTCTTAAAAAGACTTATTTCAGCTCCGAAACTTTGCTAATATCCTCTAATTGTACAAACTTTTCGTTGAATTTGTAATTTCCTTTGTCAGTTTTTACAGCTTTTATAAACTTAACTGTAATGTGATCGGATTTTTTCTTCTTTTTTACTTTATCTGCAAATGATTGTGCTTTTGCCATAATTAACTCCTAAAATTGAGCCGCAAATATAAAAAAATCGTACCGATAAAAAAACCTTCTATTTCCGGCATATTTTTCCCTTAAACCGAACCG
>CBDUAV010000043.1:0-22462 GCA_965365225.1 uncultured Ignavibacteria bacterium
AAAATTATTGAAGGAAAAGGTTCCACTTATTACGGTGTAGCAGGAGCAATTGCCAAACTGGTTGAAGTTATAAACCGGGATAACAGAGCGGTCTTAACAGTAAGCATAATTAAAGATGATGTTGAAGGAGTTAAAGATGTTACTCTTTCTCTTCCGCATTTAGTTGGCGGAGATGGCGATCTAGGTGTATTACCGATAAAGCTGAATATAAAAGAAAAACAGCTTTTAAAAAGAAGTGCAGAAGTGATCAAGATGAAAATTGATGAGTATGAGAAAAGATGAAACAGGCATATTTGTCTGATAGAATTTGTGTTGTTTTCAGCAGAGATTTTAAATGTCGCACAAAATGGGGGAAGTTTCGGGATGAGGTCAAGTGCTGTGGCGATGAGTGCAGAAGATATAGAAGTAACATGTTTGGCCCAAAATCTGAAAAAACATTCTATTGATATGAAAAAAACAATATACTGGTTCAGAAATGATTTGCGTTTGCACGATCAACCGGTATTAAAAAAGCTTGAGTATGCTAAGGATATTTTACTGCTTCCCGTTTTTTGCTTTGATGAAAGATTGTTTGTTAAAACAGAACTTGCTTTTCCTAAAACAGGTAGCTTTAGAACAAAATTTTTAATTGAAAGTGTTACACATTTAAAATCTAATCTTAACAAACTAGGATCGGATCTTTTAGTTATATCCGGAAAACCTGAAACTATCCTTAAAGAACTGGCATTAAAGTTTAAAGCTGATGAAATATACGCTGAGAAAGAGGATACAGGAGAAGAAATATATGTTGAAGAAGAGCTAAGAAAAAACATTACAATACCAATCTATTTTCACGAATCAAAGACTTTACTTCGGACTGATCAATTACCTTTTCCGATAAGTTATCTTCCGGATACATTCACAAGTTTCAGAAAAAAAATTGAGCCGCTGCTTGATCTGGTTAGAATTTATGATGAGCTAATTAAGCTTCCTCCTTTCCCCGATGATTTTAGAGAGTACAAAACATTAACAACAAAGAGTTTTGGTCTGCTAGAACCAGAATACGATTATAGATCGGTATTAAAATTTATTGGTGGTGAGGACAATGGACTGAATCGACTAAAAAAGTTCATTTGGCAAGATAAAAGCATACTTCGCTACAAAGAAACAAGAAACGAATTAATTGGTGAGAAATATTCATCAAAATTTTCTCCCTGGCTTGCAAATGGCTCAATATCCGCGAGAGAAATTGTTTTGGAAGTAAAAAGGTTTGAGAAAGAAATAGAAGCAAACGACTCTACTTACTGGCTTCTGTTTGAACTGTTGTGGAGAGATTATTTCCGCTTTATAGCAATAAAATATGGAAACAAAATTTTTCGCAAAGGAGGAATAAAAGATCAACCACAGAATTATGTTAATGATTTTTCGCTTTTTGAAAAATGGCGAACAGGGCATACGGGAAATGATTTTGTGGATGCTAATATGACAGAACTCTTAAAAACAGGGTTTATGTCAAATCGTGGTAGACAGAATGTTGCAAGCTATCTGTGTAAACATTTAAAAATAGACTGGCGGTGGGGTGCTGCGTGGTTTGAATCGCAGTTAATAGACTATGATGTTACGAGTAACTGGGGAAATTGGATGTATGTTGCTGGTGTTGGAAATGATCCAAGACCAAACAGATATTTTAACGTTGATAAACAGGCAGAAAATTATGATGCTGATAGGAAATATCGGGATCTGTGGCTGCAAAGCTAAAAGCCTAGGGAACCAGCCACTGCTTTTCAATACCATCCTGACAAATTATAAACATACATCTCAAATGCCCCTTTGATCTAAGATAGAGCCAATCAATTTTATTAATTTTTATTGATATTACGCAGAAATTCTTTTGCCCAGCAATAGATTCTTCCTTGGACGGGGTGCGGCTATCAAATAATTCTGAAGCACCGCTGTGAGATTCTTTTACTTTAGTCCCGGGAGACAGTTCAGATAGATAACATTTTCGACTTTGTAATTTACTGATTTTCCACTGCTCCTTTGCAAGAACATCCTCTGTATGTAATGAAGCAATACCCTCCAGCCTGATTTGAACCTTATTTTCTTTTGAGTAGAATAGTATTGAAACAGTTGGATTTAACTTAATTTCTTCAAATTTAGCACTCCTTCGGTCTGTATGAATAATTAGCGTGTAATCTTCTTTTACAACTCTTCTTAACACAACTGTTCGAATCCGGGGACTTTTATCTGATTGAGTGCAAAGGGCCGCAAGGTGAAAATCACTTTTAGAGATTTCTGCACCATCGCTCAGAAAGTCCCATATTTCATTGAAAATAATGTCTAAATTGAATTCTTCAGCCTTCAAAATTATTCCTATTTAAAATTAAACTATATCTAAGTATTTGTTGTTAATAATTATGTGAAAACAAAAATAAACATAGTTTGGTTTAAAAGAGATTTACGTTTAAAGGACCATTTGCCGCTAAAGACAGCTATTGAGCAAGAGAAACCACTACTTTTACTTTACATTTTTGAGCCTTCATTAATATCTGCCCCTTATTCGGATGAAAGACACTGGAGATTTGTTTTTGAATCAATTGATGATTTAAACAAACAACTTAAAATATATAATCAACAAATTATAAGTCTGTATGGAGAAGTTATTCCAGTCTTTAAAGAAATAATCGAACTGTACGATGTTCAAAAAGTATTTTCACATCAGGAAACCGGGACCTGGATTACTTTTAACAGAGACAAAGAACTTAAAAAGTTTTTAAGAAAGAACGGCACCCAGTGGATTGAATACCAAAGTAACGCAGTAATAAGAAGTTTAAGAAACAGAGACAAATGGAATCAGGACAGAAATAACTTTATTACACAACCAGTTGATAATCCACAGCTGGATGAAATAATTTCATTCAAACCAGATAGTTTTTTACTCAATAACTTTTCTGCCGATAAATTTAAATCCACCCTTAACTTTAATCACCCCATGCAAAGGGGCGGAGAAAATGAAGCGTGTAAAATATTAAATACTTTCCTTGAAGAAAGGTATAAAGGCTATACAAAAAATATTTCCCGTCCTCAAGAAAGCAGAGATAGCTGCAGCAGACTTTCTCCTTATCTGGCCTGGGGAAACCTGTCAATTAGGCAAGTCGAACAGAAGAAGAATAAAGTTTACGCTAAAAGCACTCACAAAAAAAATCTTTTAGCTTTTCAATCAAGACTTGCCTGGCATTGTCATTTTATTCAAAAGCTAGAATCTGAACCGGAGTATGAGTTTAAAAACATTAATTCTGCATATGATGTGATACGAACAGAGAATAATGATCACTTCTTAAGTTCATGGAAAGAGGGTTTGACTGGTTATCCGCTTGTGGATGCTTGTATGAGATGTGTTAAAGAAACAGGTTATATTAACTTTAGAATGCGTGCTATGCTGGTATCTTTTCTTACACACCATCTTTGGCTGGATTGGAAAAAGGGTGCAAATTTTTTAGCCAGGCAGTTTTTGGATTTTGAACCGGGAATCCACTTCCCACAATTTCAAATGCAAGCTGGAACAACTGGAATTAATACAATCAGAATCTATAATCCCCTTAAGCAATCTCTTGAGCATGATGGTGAAGCCGTTTTTATTAAAAAGTGGGTTCCCGAATTAAAAAATCTCCCAACGTATCTGGCTATTCAGCCCTGGCAAACTAATTCAATCGATGAGTCGGAATTTAACTTTAAATATGGAAGTAATTACCCTGTAAGAATTGTAAATATTGATGAAACATATAGATATGCTAATAAAAATCTTTGGAACATAAAAAAATCATCCGCTTCCAAAACAGAGGCAAAGAATATATTAGCAAGGCACGTAAAATCAAAATAAGATTTGAAAATTAGAATTAAATACTTTGCGGGAATTGATGTTCAAATAAACAGAGGCTGTTGTTATTATATCCTTGATGCTAATAAAAAATATGTTTTCAGCGGTTGGGTTAAAGAAAACATTCCAGCATCTTTGAGTAGAATTTTTACTGGATTAACTAATAATGAGAAGGAAAAAATCGCAATTGGAATTGATACACCTCGTATGCCCTTAAAAAAGTTACGGACAAGGTATTTTGATAAAAAGAAAAAAGAATGGAATGTTAAACCCAAACTAAGTAATGGCCGTGAATGTGAGGTAATTATAAAATCTTATAACATTGCAAATCCACAATGGACAAGAACCTTTGTCGAGTCACCCGAGTGGATGAAACTAGGATTTAAAATATTTTTTGCGCTGAAAGACTTCCCTTTTGTTTATGAGGTTTTTCCTTCAGCATCGTATAGTATTCTTAAAGATCAAAATGTAAAATATGAATTGAACTTAAATAATTTTGATGGCGGAGTTAAGGATATGTTAGATGCATCTACAGCAGCAATTACTATATATGAATTTATCAATGGTAGAGGCTGTGAGGTTGGTGGAAAGGATGGATTGGGGACAATCGTGCTGCCGAGAAGAATATTTTTATGAACACATTATATATACTATTAGTTTTATTCGCAGGTATATCGTTTATTATTTACGGCAGTCTTTTGTTAATATCGCCTAAAATGCAAAATGAATTTAAGCGGTTTGGTTTAGAAAAATTTACTGCGTTAACAGGAGTTCTGGAACTTCTGGGAGGCATCGGTCTTCTGGTTGGCCTTAAGTTTGGTTTTATTATATTAATTTCTTCAGGTGGATTAGCTTTGTTGATGCTATTGGGTTTTGGAGTTAGAATTAAAATGAAGGATAGCTTTTGGCTTACTTTTCCTTCTTTGTTTTTTATGTTGTTAAATTTATATGTTTTCTTAATTGCTATATAGATCAACTTAATTTATTTTTTTAAATAAAAAATATCTTTTCACAAATAAAAGGAATAATAAAATGGAATGGGTTCCCATAGTTATTCAGTTAGTAATAGCCATATCAATTTTTAACGTTTGGATATTAAGGTTTGGTAAGCCAACATCCTGGAGGGGTGGCTCTGCACAGAATATGAAAGAAGAATTTAATACCTATGGTTTACCACACTGGTTTATGATGTTGATAGGCTCCTTAAAAATTATACTTGCTTCACTATTAATCGTTGGTATATGGCTACCTGAGTTGGTAAGACCTGCAGCAATTGGTATGGCGGTTCTGATGCTGGGTGCTATTATTATGCATTTCAAAGTAAAAGATCCACCGCTAAAATCCCTTCCTGCATTTATGTTTCTTGTTCTCTCTCTGGTGGTGGTGTTTATTTAAGTAAATGAACATGTGGATTTTTTATTGTAGTAAAAATGTACTCTTTACTATTTTCTGTTAAGTAAACACAATATGGTGGGGAAGATGAATCAGCCAGGAGATTAAATTTCGTTAGGTTCGACACCTGGCTTTGCATAAGATAAACGTGACATTCTTTTAGTTTCATGGTAACTATCCAGACCACTTATTGCAATAGTACCCGCGTTTTCGATATTAATAAATCCGTCCTTTCCAATAATATCCTCAGGCAAAATTATTTCAGCTATTTCGCCAATAATAAATATTGTTCCGTTATACTTTATCTCATATTCTTCAATATAGTTAAGTCCAATTTTGACTATTGACTGTTTGACATATGGTGCGGAAATTGTTTCAGAATATTCCGCAGTCAATCCGCACTCATCAAACTCGGAAATATCTTTGTCATATCGAGCAGATGTTTGGTGTGCCTGTTTAAAGATTTCTTTGTTAATGTGATTGATTGTGAAAGATCCTGTTTCTTTAATGTTTTTGTATGTATGTCGTTCAACAGAAACGGGACGCATTAAAAATCCCATTAGCGGGGGATTTGCACCAACATGAATGACGGAATTAAATATTGCAAGATTGGTTTTACCTTCTGAGGAAATTGTGCCAATCAGATTGGCACTCTTAAAACCGGTTATTGAATTTATAAATGCCGCACGGTAAAGTTTTTCAAATTTTAGTATTTCTTCTTTTGTTATTTTCATTTTCTAGCTCAAATATTATGTTTAACTAGTAACCAGTAAGTTCTACGTAACCCCTGCCATTAATGCTCTTCTGATTCCTTAACCCTTTTATTATTACAGCACCTTCCCAGTAACTGATTGATACATCCATTAACTGATTTTTTACGGTGGGGATTATTTCAAGTTTTATGCTTTCATCGGGAATATCTAATTTCCATCCGGAGGGATATTCGATCCCCGAAGGACTTTCCCAATAGTCCGTTACTTCAAGAGAAACTTGGTCTCTTTTTATTAGTTTATATGAGCCGTTTTTATCCACTATAATTCCCTTACTGTACACATCCGGGGTTCCATCCTTTTTTCTCATTTGGTAATACATGATCTCAGAGCTGTCACCAAGCTGTAATGCGAACCAATCCCACCCCTCCTGATCATCGCTCAGTGCACTTGTACTCCATTCACGATCCATCCAGGAAAAGCCGGTAACGTCGAAAACTTCCTTATTCAATACAATTGTCCCTTCCGTATTTAATCTTGTATAAGAATAATAATACGATGCATTGCCGTTCTCCTTTCCCTTTTGACTAAGTCCTGAGTCACCTTGTAAAACCAAAGGTTTCAAAGCTTCCACCGTAAAATTAATTTCTGTTTCATCTGTTTTTGCCTTTAAATTGATCATCGGCAAATTAAAAAAGAATTTTTCATCAAGCTGAATTATTTGCCAATCTTCCAGCCAGACTTTGAGGGGATTGACTTGAGCATCGGCAAGATTATTTCCTTCTCTGCTGAATCTTTCATCAAAATAAAACTTATTGTTGGAAATATCTGTAACAGCAAAGTGTGCCATATAAATCTGGTTTGAATTCCAGTCGGAGTTTCTTTTGGGTTTGTTTTTCGTGAGAGCAGTTCTGAAAATCGTAAACTGATAACCAAATTCTCTTCCCTCATCCGAAATCAAATTACCTGTAAAATACCACCACTCAGTTCTGAAATCCGGATGTGGACCATGATCGGCCGGTAAAATAAATTCTCTTTTATTTATTGCTTTACTAAAGTTTTCTTCTTGAACATCACCCATTGCTTTTGATAAAGAAATCTTGTTATCATCATCTTTAATCTCCCTTTGTTCGCAACCGGCAAAAGAAAGTAGCAAGATAAATATGGTTACATATCTTATCATTCTTCTCTAAGTGCGTTTATTGGAGATGTCCTTGACATTTTTAATCCCGGATAAATACCCGCAAGGAAGGAAGCAACCAGAGAGACCATAACTGCTTCAATCATAATTGAAGGTAGTAAATCAAATTGCATTGTCCACCCAAATGATCTTTTATTAATTATATAAACAAGAATAGCAGCAAGAATATTTCCAAGAGGAAGAGCAAGAACGCCGGCGGTAAATCCCATCAGCAATGTTTGAAGATTTACAATTTTAAATACCTGGGAGGGCAGCAATCCGTTAGCTCTTAAAATTCCGAGTTCTCTTTTTCGCTCAAGCTGAAGCGACATCAATGAACTTAAGATTCCAATAAAGGCAACAATCACAGCAAGTATTTGAAGTACTTTTGCAATCAGAAATGTCCGGTCAAAAATTTCTATTGAAGAATCACGCAGCGTTTTGTAAGTCCTTACTAAAAGCTGCTGTCCGTTCGTTTGCAGTGATTGAATCTCTTCCTTCACTGAACTGATTGAATATCCGTCTTTTACAAAAACCGAAATTCCTGATATGCCTTTTGCATCCCAATATTTCCTGAAGACATCATAATTAATTGTAACCAATCCCTGGTCCGAGGAATAATCATAATAGATCCCAGCAATTTTAAAATTTTGTAAACCATAATCTGTTTTTAAAGCTAGTTCCGAACCTGCGTTGAGATCATATTTATAAGCAAATGGTTCGGAAAGAAGAATCTGTCCGTTTTCAAATTGTTCCCATGCTTCTTCAGGATTACCTTGTTTAAACTTAAAGCCCGGGTAACTTTTCTTGCTTAATCCTGTCGCAATTATTCGATATTCATTACCATCTTGCAATAAATCAAGTTCACGATAAAAGTTAATCTCCTTCACACTGTTGATTAATTTTATTTTCGAAAGTATTTCTTCCGCAAGAACCGCATCATTTTTTCGAGATACAAAATTTGGTGCAGAGATAAAAATATCAGCATTCAGGCGGGCTTCCAGCCAGTCAATAACAGTGTTTCTAAAACTGCTTATCATAGTTCCAACACCAACGGTCGCAGCAACAGCTAATCCAAGTGCTGCAATTGCCACATACGTTCTACTAATATTTTGAATAATTGAGCGCGATGCAATTTTTCCTGTAATCCCGAATAGTTTTTTAAATAAGGGAGAAAATATTTTTTCAACAAAAAGAATTATCAGTGGGGTTAATAAAGCAAAACCGATTATTATAGGAAGGATGCCGAAGTAACTAAGCCAAATACTTTTGGAGGGGATTATTAAGATTATCCCCCCCAAAATTATTAATCCAAAACCTAAAATGCTCATCAATGGAATTTTCTTTATAAGGGATGTCTCCTGTTCAGAACGGATCATAGCTGAACGCGGATGAACCCCCGATGCTTCCTTTGCAGGTTTGATTGCGGCAAGAACAGTGGCGACAATTCCAAGCACAGCACCCTTAAATATTATTAAAGGCGAGACATATATTTCTCTAACCGATACCACATAATAAAGATCATTAATAGTCTGTGAAATAAATACAATCAAAAATTTTGAAATGAAATATGCTATAGTAAATCCAGCAACAGTTCCAATGATCCCGAGTATAAGCGCTTCACGTATAATAATTTTTGATATTTCGCCAGACGTAACCCCAATTGAGCGCATCGTCCCTATTAAAACTTTTCTTTGGACTACCGAGAAAGTCATTGTATTGTAAATCAGAAACAGACCAACGATCAGAGCAAGAAGACTTAAGGAAGTTAAATTAATGTTGAAAGCCTCAAGCATTTGTTCCGCGGTTTGTGAGCGTGATCCGGATTTTTGTAAGACAAATCCTTCGGGTAATAAGCTTTTAATTTCGTTTTCTTCTTTGCTATTGTTGATAATTATATCAACGTAATCTATCTTTCCTATCTTATCAGTTAACTCCTGTGCTGTGGCAATATCAGAAATAAGTAAATTTTCAAGAGCTGATTTATTCTGTTCATCCTCTGTAATTATACCCGCAATAAATAAATTTTTATTGGTTCCATTTATTATTACGCTAATTGAATCGCCAATTAACTTATTCAGACTGTTCAAACTCTCTCCGGATAGTATAATAGAATTAGGTTTGGTTAGAAAATCTTTTAACTCTCTGTCGATTGAAACACCGGCTCCGGACAAATAATCTCTAAAGGGACGTTCAGCAAAAAAATCAACCCCAAGAAGTTTGAACACCTTTTTATTTGTATCACCAATGCTTACATAGGAATCAATAACGGGGGCGATGTTTTTATATCCCTTTTCAATCCTAAGATAGGTGTAAAACGAATCTGGGATTCCTTCAGAAGGACCAAGAATTTGATGTGTCGCTTTTCCCGCAACAGCATCCATTGAAAGTTTAAAAGCTTTGGAAGAGCTGTGGTTAGCAATATCAATAGACACAACAATTGAAACACCCATTGCTATTCCAAGAATAGATAAACCAAACTGCCAGGGATGCTTTAATAAATATCGTAAGCTTGATTTTGTTAAGCTATTCAATCAAAGCTTCCTTTTTCATTTCGATTAGCTTTCCTTCTTTAAGAGAAAAGATTTTATCTGCTAAGCCGATCACATCCTTGCTGTGAGTAACCATTATCATTGTCTTCCCCTTTTTCTTTACAACTCTGTCAAGAAGATGAATTATTTGAAGACCCGTTTCGTAATCAAGATTGCCGGTTGGTTCGTCAGCAAGAATAATATCGGGATTATGAATGAGTGCACGAGCAATGGCAATTCGCTGCTGCTCTCCGCCGGAAAGTTTGTCCGGATATGTATTTGCTTTATTAGAGAGTCCAACTTCTGTAAGAACAGAATTGATTTTTTCGACTTGTTCAGAAATATTTTTTAGTTCAAGGGGGAGCTGAAGATTTTCTTTAACAGTTAGTGTGGGAATCAAATTAAAGAACTGGAATATGAATCCAATTTTATTTCTGCGCACTATTGTCCTTTCCTTTTCGGAAAGTTTTGTAATGTCCGTTCCATCAACTGAAACGGAACCGCTATCGGGAACATCAATTCCACTTATAATATTAAGCAGCGTTGATTTACCCGAACCACTTTTGCCAAGCAAGATGATGATTTCACTTCTGGAAACATTCAGCTCAAGAGTATTCAGCACTGTATGCTTCGTGTTTCCTTCAGTATAGCTTTTACTAACGTTTTTTAATTCAAGCATAGCATAAAACCTTAATATCTAAATATATAAGAACAATAATAAGCCCATATTAGTTAACTTATGAATTGAATATGTTATTTCAACAAGAATACCGATCTGTTATTCTCTTTTTTTAATTGTTGCCGTGTGCCATACAAATATGAGATAACGAATGAATAAGTATATAAAAAATATTGTCAAGGGCAGGACGAACATTCAAGCGGAAACTGTTCTTAGTTTGATGCTTCAGGCTGAATTCCTGCTCGCATTAATGTTACCGTAAAGCGAACGTCTGATAATCTTTTCATATACAGATTTATTACTAGGGTCTTTTTCTATTTTCTGTAAAGCGTATTGTTGAATTGTTAGCAAGGGTATAACTATTTTTTCTCTGATCTCGATTGAGCTTTTCGTTACTAATTCTTCTTCCATTAAATTATTATAATCCGAAATAAGCAGCACCATTTCCTTTGAAAGATTATATTCTTCAAACAAGATATTCCAGAATTCCTTATAGTCAGGATCCTTTGCAATATAGGTTGTCAATTCAAAATAACATTTTGACAGAGACATCATGCTGTTAAGAATTAATGCTTTGATAAAGGGAACCTCTACGAATAATTTTTTCAAATCTTTCAGCCTGCCAGCAGCCACTAATTTTTTTAATGCTGTTCCGATTCCAAAGTAACCTGGAACATTCTGCTTCAACTGGCTCCATGAACCGACAAAAGGAATTGCACGTAAATCACTCAAAATTAATTTATTTTCATTTCCTCTTCTGTCGGGTCTGCTGCCAACATTTGTTTGGCCATAGTATTTAAGGGTGCTCTTATTTTCCAGATATGGAATAAACATCTTATGGTTTTTTAATTCAGTATATTTTTCAAAAGATAGCCGGGCTAACTCTTCTATTAATTTCCTTGAGCTGTCTACAATTATATTTTCTTTTTTTGATAAGCCCTGGGATATTCCGGCGGTAATTATTTGTTCACAATGATGCTTGAAATGTTCTTTTGAACCAAATTTGCTGGAGATAGTCTGGCCCTGTACCGTCAATTGAATTTCATGGTTAGCAATTTTTCCACTTTGCGATGCATAGAAACGATGTGTTTTCCCACCACCTCTAGCAGGGGGTCCACCGCGTCCATCAAAAAATATAGGTCTGATATGAAATTGCGAACTGAGTTGAGAAAGTTTTTCTTTTGTTTTAAAGATCGACCAATTTGCTTGTAAGTAGCCCCCGTCTTTTGTTCCATCAGAAAATCCCAGCATTATCGTCTGCTTGTCGCCCCTGTTTCTCAGATGTGCTCTGTATTCTGGAATTGAATAGAGCTCTTTCATAATAAATTCAGAATTTTTCATGCCGTTCATAGATTCAAAAAGCGGTATGATATCAAAAGGGATTGGTTCATTCTGCCAGCTACAATTCTTTAATAGGAAAAAGACAAACAATACGGAAAATGAGTCTTCGGCATTACTAATTATGTATCTGTTACAGCCATCTTCTCCATTTTTTCTCTGAATATCTTTAAGTCTTGAAATCGTCTCAATAGTATCTTTTAGAACCTCATCATCGAATTGATCCGGTGTAATTTGAATATTTTTGTTGATCAGAATAGCTGTTAATTCGTTATTCTTTAATTCATCCAGTTTTTGATCAATAATTTTTTCTTTCTTTAAAATTGTTTCTATTATCGTTTTATGCACGATGTGATTTTGCCTTATGTCCAGGGAGGCAAAATGATTCTTGAATATTTTTACCTTATAAATAAGAGACTTAATCTCCTCTACGTATAAACTATTAAATCTGGTCTCGAGCATACGGTTTATGTCTTCCAGGTTCGCAAGTATATCAGCATAATCTATATTCTTGGAGGAATCGAACATGGCTATGTACAGGTGTTCCCTGAGATTTTCTATAATTTCTTTAATCCCTTTAAAGGTTAACTTTCTTTCAAGAGCCTTGACATCACGGTAATAACATTTCATCAATGTCATACGAAGTTCGTCTGCAACTTTAATTGTTATGTCCGAATTAACAAAAGGATTCCCATCTCTATCACCTCCTGGCCAGAAACCAAGCTGAATTAATCGGGGATTATCAAAATCATCGTCAAGCAAGTTGCTTTTTATGTGTGAGTATAGCTCCCCCACAGCATCATAATAAAAGTTCCGAATGAAATAAATTATATTCTTTGCTTCATCAAGTGGTGTAGGTTTTTCTGAATTAATTAAAGAGGTAAGACCCAATTGTTGTAATATGATATCTATATTATTAATGTCGTTCGTTGCAATAAATGATCTTAACCGACTGATAATATCAAGCACTGCTGGTGTATAAAATTGTGTCGGATGAGATGTAAATACTATTCTTACACTAAAATCTGAAAGTTTTTTTTCAATCTCAGTATTTTCATCGCCAACTATTATTTGATGTATATAATTTTCAAGATTGAATTCATTTTCAAATTTTTTCAGCTTTTCAAAAGCCGCTTCTTCAACACTATCAAAAAGAACAATCTGTCTTTCAACGTATTGTATGAATTTGAACATATACTCTATTTTTTCGAATTCCGAAAGTATGCTGGTGTGGACTTTAAAGAAGGAATCAAGAATATCAATCGGTTCTTTACCGGCATCAAGTCCACTCTTGCATTCCTGCTGTAATATCGGAATTAACATTCCGAGCTTTTCTATCCCTTGAAACGGAAGGTTTAAGAATAGACTGTTGTAAATGTCAAATTTGTTCCTTACTGATTTTTCAAACTCTTTAATCTGAATTGGTTTGTTCATCTTATTAAATAATTAAAATATTAAGAATTCAAAATTAAATATAATATTTAGGACTTTGGCTTTCCCGGCCGTCATATTGCCCTAATTAAAGATCTAATTATAAAGAGCAGTTAAGTAATATGATTATTGCAAAATGAATTCAATTCAATAATTTGAAGGCATTTGAAAGAGATGAAATGGTTGAGAAAAATGTCTCCCGACTTTAATTTTAATTAAGAGTTGCTTCGGGTTTACATTGCAACATTTCATTTTTCAAAGTGAAATATCTGATCCCCCCAATAAACCAAACAACAAATGAAATCACTATAGCTACTAGCCAAAGATCAGGATTCCATATTTCGACAAGATTTGCAACCAGAAATGCAAATAAGAATGATGTTATAATTAGTTCAATTAGCTGCAAAGCATATTTCATAATAAACCTGTTTTTTCCAAGTTAAACGCTGAAAGTTTATTCTAAGTTCAAACCTTAATTACGTATACTATAGAATATGCAAAATTCAGTATAAAATAATATTTGGTGAGAATTAATGACTTATACGGGTTTTCAATTATTGTTTTAATATCCAGTCAACTACAACTCTTAGGTAATCTTCCCTAATCCATCCTGTCCTCTCATTGAATAAAGCATGACCCGAATCTTTAAATATTTTCAATATCAATGGTAAGTTTTTATTCGTTTCTAATAGTTTCGTAATTTCTTCCTCCGATCGTTTTACCGGAACATTTTCCATCTCATCCTTTTCAGCTAAAATCTTCAAAGTGGGTGTTTTAGATTTTTGCATTAGTAATACTGGATCAAATGTTCCATTCAACTCCCACCAAATTTCTCTTTTACTCTTTGTTCGTTTTGTGAACACAAATGCAAGTGGCTTAGCCAAAATACTCGGGACACCACTACTAACAATATCATTTTTTATTTCATGTTTTAATTGATCATTAGGTGTCGTTGCGGAGCTAACCACATCGACTATAAAATCTATAGACTCTGATTTATTCGCCACTAAATGACTAATCCATCCACCCTGGCTTAGTCCTAAAACTCCGAATTTATAATATGATAAAGATGAATCTCTTTCAAGAAATTGGATCGCAGATATAACATCATCAGCAAAATCATTAAAGGATGCGTTGTGCCATTCTCCAAAAGATTTTCCACAACCTCTTTTGTCAGGCAACAATACGGTTATACCATTTCTTGCCAGGTAATCTGCTTGATACATATACCAAAAAATATCTCTGTCGCTGAATCCCGATCCATGAATAAATACAACAGCTTTATTTTTATTATTATATGGCTGCAGCAAAAGTCCGGATAGTTTTATATTACCATTAAAATACCTGACCTCACTTTGTTTGTAGTAAAGACTGTCCTGCTGTACAGCTGTAAATTTTGTTTTTTTGCCATTGAATGTTAGGGTGTAAGTTAAATTATTTGGACTTCGCTCAAAAATAGCCTCAATATTATTTGTATCTCCATTTGCATCAAATTTATTTTCTGTGACAGGATAAAGGAGAAAGCTCTTTATGTTGGTTCGCAAAGAATCAAAATAATTTAATTGAAGTCCTGTTTTTGCTCCCCAGGTTACTTGATAATACAATCCTTCTGTGGTTTTATACCATCCAACCTTCGAGTTTAAATTAAATATGGGTTCTTTAGTAACATAATTATACCTTATTTCGTCTTGACCAGGCGGGATAAAGTATAATGCCGCCAATACAATTATGAATAATAGGATTATGAGAGAGATAATTTTCAATATTTTTCTAAACATCGTACTTGGGTGTTTAATTATGTTCGATGATGTTTATCTTTTCAATATTTTTAATTGATTCCACGAAACGTCCATCACCATTTAAGTAAGATATAAAGCAGCTCGTAACTAATTTTCTTGAGATTCTAAGTCCATCAGATGCATCAATAGCATAATCAAAATATGAGGGATATATAAATGGATTATCCGTAACCGAATTATGTCCAAAATCTTTTAGCTCAATCATAAAAACAGTATTGCTCCTGTTATCGGTCAAGCTATTGTAGTTTTCCATAGCATAGGGCAGAGTTCCACTACTGCATAACATTACAATAGGAATTGAGATTTCACCATTGAATCTTACTTTTCTTGGGGGAACACCTTCCATAGAAATATAAGCTTTAACATTTTCATTTTTTGAGGCGAATTCTCCGGCAATTCTTCCTCCAAGCGAATGTCCAAAAATTCCAATGTTTTGTAAATCAACTTTATCATTAAATCTGTTGCTAATATCAGAATTATTTAGTTCAGTAATTTTTTTAAGAGCAAAGTATAAGTCCTGATTGCCTATCTCGGTTGGTCTTTCAAAAAACTCATCTACTTTTTCATAAGGTCCTGCCATCATTCCTTTGGGTGGTTGAAATTCAGGAGAGGGCTTAATTATCAAACCATCATTATAGATAACATATCCAATCTCTGGCATATCGACTGATGCCACAATAAAACCATTGCTTGCAAGGTCTTCTATAAGTGTTGAATAGAGATACCTTTCCGTTCCTCTTCCAGGACAAAATAAAATCAGGTGAGCTTTCTTTAGTTCATTAGTGAAGGAAGGTCTCAAATAGCTGTTTGATTCTACATTCTGATAATCTTTTGAAAGAGATGAATATGGTGCAATTACATCACTAGAATCTACACTAGCAGGATACCATATTTGAACGATAATAGTTCTTTTGTCACCAATGTGCGAAGAGTATTGTAATTCTCTTGTCTCGTCTGTCCATTCGTACACAATTGTGCCTACTGAGAATTTACCAGTTGGTTTCATCAGTTTAACAGTGTCAGTCTGGGAGTAAACTTGAACAGAAATGATAATTAATAATAGATTAAGCAAATAAACAACATTCATTTTTAATTAAACCTTTTTTTGATAGAAGAATTACAGTGTGTGCATTACAAAGTTTGCTCGGAACATTATTTTTTTATTCCATCAAAAGTATTTCCATCATTATTTTCCCAAATCATTTTTGTTATAGCACCATTTTTATCTTCCTCAAATTTTATATATGCATAAAGTGTTCGGTTGAAGAATCTTCCATCTTGTAAAGGAACCAATTCTGAATAAGCCCCTTGATTAGCCCTCGCTTGTAATCGTCCATCAACAAAGTCAACGTATACAGTAAAGCTTGGTCCAAATGAATAGGCTCCTGGAATATTCTTAACATTAGCAGGATAATCAATTGCTGGGGGAACATTCTTTGCGCTGGTTTGATATTCTTGATTGAAAATTATTGCCGCTATATCTCTTCTTAAAAAATCAGCAACTCCTGTTTGGATATTTCCAGTTATTATTACACTAACATCATCTTCCTTGTAATGCAAATAATCAGCTATATATCCTGCGATACGCCCATCATGTCCAAATACTTCCTTAGCGAAAGATTTGTATACTGAAATTCCATATCCATAAGCATTCCCATAATTCTTGAAAAATTTTTGATACGAAGTCTCACTTAACAATGATCTTTCTTTAAGACTATTTATCCAAATTAGTAAATCATTTGGCGAAGAATAAAGTGAGCCGGCACCTTTTGTTAAATAATCAATATCATTAGTTTGTACAAGTTTTTCATAGCCCAAAGGATCGTACCCCACTGCAAGATTTTTTGCCACTTCGTTTTTACTACTGCTGCCCGATGAGTTCATACCCAATTTCTTAAATATAGAATTGGAAATAAATTCTTCATAAGTTTCACCGCTCACGTCCTCAATTATTTTTGCTAATATAACATAACCGCCATTCGAGTACAGATATTGTTCGCCGGGCTTAAAGTATGGTTCTTCTTCCAAAACCATATCAACTATTTCATTAAAATTCACCCCATCGCAGGGAAAGCTATAAAAATCAGGAAGATCATAAATATCTACCAATCCAGAAGTATGTGTAAGTATTTGATGGATGGTCCGATTATTTATAGTTGATTTTTGTGGAAAGTATTTTGCAAGTGAATCACTTGTATTCAATAATCCTTCCTCTTCCAGCTTTAGAATCGCTGCTGCAGTAAACTGCTTTGAAATAGAACCAATCTTAAATTTAGTTTTGAATGTATTATCAATATTGAATGAAAAATTTGCTTTTCCATAACATTCAGAGAATAAAATTGAGTCATTCCGCGTTACTAAAACACACCCGCTGAAATCATTAGTGTTGACATAGGAAGAAATATATGCATCAATTTTCTCAGATAAGGATTGTGAAAAATTGTATGTGTTTATCAACAAACCAACAATAATTAAAAAGAATAAGTTTCTCATCAATAGGATTTCTACATTTTAGTACAGAAATAGTTCAACTACTTAAGTAAAAGCAATTTTTTAGTTTCAATAAAATTGCCCGCAGTAAGCCTGTAGAAATATACGCCACTTGGTAAACTTGAAGCATCAAACTTGAAAGTATACGCACCTTTAGGTTTAATCTCATTTACAAGTGTTGCTACTTCATTTCCTAATACATCATAAATCTTTAAGGAAACTAAAGATTGATCTTTGATCATATACTTAATGGTTGTAGCCGGATTAAATGGATTTGGATAATTTTGTCCTAATTTGAATTCATTTGGTAGAAATTCATTTTCAGATGATAATACAGAACCAATAGTAAAAACACCTTCCTGGCTAAATACTGAACCAGCCATCGCACCATCGATTGCCTGTACACTCCAGTAATATATGCCATCCTCCAAGCCCATTATAGTCCATTCCGTTTTGAAATTTGAATTACCAATTGTCATCAATTTTCTAAATCCGTTGTTTTCAATTGACATAGGATTGAGTACATCAGATTCACCTGGACTGCTTCCTATTCTAACATTATATGTGAGGGAACTTTGTGGGGTATGATCATCCATCGCTGGCAGCCAATTTAAAGTAACATCTGAAGTGTTTACAACAGCACTTGTAATTTGCGGCTGTGAGGGTGCATTATTTAATACGTTTAAATTGTTAGTGTAGATTCTGGTTATATACATTCCAAATGTATTAGAGGTATCGGTACCACAAATAGCAACGTCCAGATCTCCATCGTTATCATAATCGGCCCATTTAGCATCACCTGTTCTAACGGGAACCAGTTCATCATTTAGGGCTGTAAATTCAAAATTCCCTTCATTTCTTAATATAGAAGTTATTCTCGTTGCTAGAATTCCAATCTGACCGGTTAACAACAAATCCACATCTCCATCATTATCAAAGTCACCCCAGTCAAAAGATGGTAGTCCAACCTGTGCAAGTACTGAATCGGGAGGAGTCACCTCAACAAAATTTCCGGAATCGTTTTTATACATTTTAGTTTTAGTTTCTGATATGCCGCCATCCTGACCACCGACTACAAAATCAAAATCTCCGTCATTATCAATATCAGCCCAAGCAATTTTAGATCTCAATACACCCTGCAAGTTCGCTGGATTCTGGACAAACTGACCATTCTGGTTATCATATAAAAGCGTAATAAATCCGTTGTTTAGTTCAAGTCCGGTAATTATCAAATCAAAATCACCATCATTATCATAGTCCGCAAACTCACTTCCGCCATAAGTAATTCCAATAATACTTGAATCGTCTCTAAAGAAACCACCATTCTGGTCATTAGTAAGAAGAATAGATATCGGTTCAATATCAAAAAAAGAAAGGTTTTTATCGCCAGATAGGAAAATATCCAGAAAGCCATCGTTGTTAATATCTGCCCATGAAGCATTCGGATAATCTAATGAATCCAGAATTATACTTTTAAAGAAGGCTCCTATGCTATCTCTCTCCCAGATTTCTGTGACTCCTATGTAGTCATAATCAACTTTAACTCTGCCGGCAATCAAAACATCAAGATTTCCATCATTGTTATAATCACCCCACAATGCAGTCCCACTTTCTGTTCCAGTAATTGAGGTATCTACAATGGTAAATTGATCATTACCATCGTTTCTATAAATTGTTGTTCTGGGATCGCTGTTGTTAAAAGGAGCGCCAATATATTTTTCACCGCTTGCAAGTAAGTCTAAATCTCCGTCATTATCATAATCTCCCCAATCAAGAGAAGCATACCTTATTGGTTCAAGTTCGATGCTTGTGAGAGTAAAAGTCTGTGAAAAATTATTTATACTTATCAACAAACTAGTTATAGTTAAAAAGAATAAGGTTCTCATTTATAGAATATCAGCATTTTATTAAAAAAATATGCTAACTACTTTAGTAAAATCATTTTTTTTATTTCAGTAAAATTGCCTGCGTTAAGCTTATAAAAATATACCCCGCTTGGCAAACTTGATGCATCAAAATTTATTTTATAGGCACCTGCAGGTTTAGACTCATTAATTAACGTTTTTATTTCGCTTCCAAGAATATCATAGATCTTTAAACTTACCAAGCTGTTCTCTTTAATCGAATACTGAATTGTGGTAGTAGGATTAAAGGGATTCGGATAGTTTTGCTCAAGCCCGAAAGATTTAGGATTTTTATCAAAACCATTATCCGAAACGCTAGTAATTTGTTTAATATTATAAAGGATGGATATATAACTTTCACCGCCAACACCTCCGCTTATTGCTAAGTCCAGATCATTATCTTTATCAAAATCACCAGGAACTATGTATTGACCATTAATACTCGTACCATAACTTGGCCAGAGTTCGGTAAATGTAAAGTCACCATTCCCCTCAAGAATTGTAATGTCGCCATTAGCAGAACTGCCTACAAGAAGATCTATGTTAGAGTCTCCTACAATGTCGACTGCATGCAGAGTGCTCGGGTAGTTTAGTTCTAAACTATTTTCTTGTGTAAATGACCCATCATTATTTCCTTTGAAGAAAATTAAAGTATACAAGGTTATTTCAAATTTGCTGTCTATTACAACAATATCTAAGATGTTATCATTGTCAAAATCTGTGGTTATAATGGTAGTTGTGTTTTCACCGAACCATGTATTTTCGATAGGACTGCTAAAGCCTCCATTCCCGTCGCCCAAAAAGACATCCAATACGTTTGGCTGCCCAAGAAACTGAGCATCTTTTTGTACCAGAATGTCTTGATTATCGTCGTTGTTAAAATCTGCGACTAGTAGTCGTTCCGGCCAAGCATCGCTTAAAAATATTTTTTCTACTTCATCAAAAACCGTTTGCTGGTTTCCTAAAAACAAACCAAGGTAGTCTTCGTTATAATTGATGATCACTATGTCTTCAAGATTGTCTTCATTAAAATCTCCTGAAGCCATATCTGTCATAGCCCTTAAATATACAGGATTTGGTTTTATGGAAAAATTTAATGCTTCATTAAAAGTCCCGTCGATCTTACCTGTTAACAATGAAAAAAGACTATCTCTTGAGTTTAATACAGCCAAATCCAGAATAGTATCGCCGTCAAAATCACGTGAAATAACTTTCTTGGGATTACGGCCAACCGTGTAATTCACTTTGGATAGAAATGTTCCATCACCGGCATTTAATAGGACCGACACATTGCTTGGGCCTATAAAACCCCAGTTACTGAATGCTAAATCTAAATAGCCATCATTGTTAAAATCAGCTGTAGCTCCGCCACTGGGAAATGCTTGCGGCGGACTGCCAACATTATAAATGTCTGGTAATACAAAAGTTGTATCAGTTTCTGCTATTAAAACCGAAACGTCATTACTTTGTTCGTTAGAAGCGAGTAAGTCAATTTTCTGATCATTGTTTAAATCAGCAACTGTTATCCAACGTGGACCACTTCCTACTCGAAAAGTTCCATTAAGATAATTAAACAAATCGCCGTTTGGAATTTCGTTTCTGAATGTGGCGTCACCCCTATTGGTATGAATAGTAACCCTGTCGTTTGCTGTGTTTGATACAATAATATCAGGAAAACCATCTTGTGTTAAATCATAATTAATAATATGAAATGGTGCTGTACCAACAGTGATAACATCGATTAAATTAAACGTACCGTCACCGTTTCCAGTAAAAGAAACAATTTCATCTTCCTGACTATTGTTAAGTGAAATCACCATATCAAGGTTTTGATCGGCATTAAATTTTCCAAGTGTAAGAGAAACCGCCTCTGGGAAACCATTTCCTGCATTAATGACATAGACTGTGATTGGATCGAATGTACCATCGCCTCTACCTAATAATACACCATATTTTTGGCCAACACTAGAGCCCATCTGTTCATCGTGGACAAGAACAAGGTCCAACTTATTGTCATTATTTAAATCTCCGCTGCGAACTTGTCGCGGATTCATTTCACTTGTTGTATTGAGTAAAACTGTGTCAATAAAAGACCCATCACCAACACCTAGTAAAATTGAGATTGAGTTATCGTCTCTATTAGCAATAGCAAGATCAAGGTGGTTATCGGAATTAAAATCAGCGGTAATAATTGATCGTGGTTTATCGCCCACAGTATAAGTATCCGTAGTTGGAAAATCGCCATTACCATCGCCAAATAAAATAGTAACATCATTACTGAGTAAATTTGCTACCGCAACATCCAAATTATCATCCTCATTAAAATCTCCGGGTATTAAAGATCGTGGGCTTATCCCCACCTCAAAATTGAGAGAGTCTTGAAAAGTGCCATCGCCATTACCTAATCGAAGTGTAATGCTCCTCTCTAAACGACTCGCAGTAACAAAGTCAACATTTCCATCTTTGTTAAAATCTCCGGGTTCAATAGCCCATGGTAAACCGGATACAGGATAGTGCAGTCGGGATGGACCAAAATAAATTTCTTGAGCAGTTAGATTTAAGCTAAAAACAATAAGAAGTATAAAATAAAAACATATGTTTCTATACATAAGATTTTTCTCTCTATTAACTCTTGTTAAAAAATTCATAGAACTTTAATTACTAAATAAATCAAAATATATAAGTATGAATATCTTTTAATCAGTTTTTCATGCAAAGGCTCACATCAATAAAAATTATCAACCTTGTTTCTATCGAAGGAGGATCATTTTCTTGGTCTGGTTAAAATTCCCTGCGCTCAGCTTATAAAAATATACCCCGCTTGTTAGTAAAGAAGCATCAAACCTGATAGTATATACACCAGCGGGTTTGACCTCATTCACTAATGTTGTCACTTCATTTCCTAAAACATCATAAATTTTTAAAGTAGCTAAAGACTTTTCTCTAATAGAATACTTGATGGTCGTAGAGGGGTTAAAGGGGTTCGGATAGTTTTGTTCAAGTGCAAAATTTTGCGGTGAAAAATCATTTTCTCCTTTATTAGTAACAATGTTTTCAAGCATCTCAATTGTAACAGGAATTACAACAACTGGTTGATTTAAATCATTGCTGAAAATTTTTATAACAGCTTCTGCTGTAGTATCCTCCATCAT
>CBDUAV010000044.1:0-21762 GCA_965365225.1 uncultured Ignavibacteria bacterium
TAAAGGAAAGGTATGGTAATTTCATATGTGATATTTTTTTATTTTTATGCTTTCCGACGGTTTCGGAGCACAAGGTTTTAAGTTAATACCAATGTTTATTGGGAAAGCATTTTCAATTAAAATTTTCCAAATTTCCGTAATATGTTCACAATTTATTGTAATTGTGTGTGCTTCTGAAATACATCAGCTTACAATTCATTCATTTAATTAATAAACTAAAAGAATAAATTTTTGAGGACTTCTTTTCTGAACGAGAATATTTCCTTAACCTTTTTTCCAACAAGTAAATTATTCAGGGGCCGGCTTAATGGATCAAATGGAAGTGCATAATTAACAATATCTTCCATTTCAACTCCTTCTTTAATTTCTTTGAAGTGATGCTGATGGTGCCAGAATTTGTATGGTCCGAATCTTTGCTCATCGATAAAAAAACTCTTTTCTTTTACGGTTGTAATTTCAGTAACCCAAGTTGAAGGAATTCCGAGGAAAGGATGAACTTTATAAGTGATTATCATACCCTCGTACATTTTATCAGGTAATTCAGATGCAACTTTTAGATTTAACCACGGGGGAGTGATTTTTGGAAGATTGTTTGGGTTTGAAAAAAAATCCCAAGCCTCACCAATAGTGATAGGCACAACCTGCTTTGCTTTAAGTGTAAATATTTTCACTAGATTTTCTAATGTGAATAATTTGAAAGGGAATGATTAATTGTATTTGTTTTTCCTTATTGAATCCAGCTCAAGTCTTAGCCGTTTAGTATCTTTAATATGAGTTGCACCAATTTCATCAATTATATCTAAATAGTCAGCTGAAGCTCTTCCACCAATTATTACAGAAGTATTTTGGGGTAAAATTCTTTTTAGATTTTGTAAATCTAATTTTAACTGCTGATCATCCCCAGGATACACAATGCTGAGTGCTATAACTTTTGCTTCAAGGCTATCCGCAACAGCAGCAATTTCTTCAACAGGTAAATTGGGACCAAGATATATAACTTTCCACCCAAGCGGTGCCGCAGTAACTCCTACAATCATAGCCCCTAACTCATGGTCCTGTCCACGTGGGGTTGCTGAAATTAAAATTGGAGCATTTTCATCCGGCTCATTTTGATCAATTAGACTTGCAAGGAATGATCTGATAACGGCTGTGGCTAAATGTTCATTAGCAACCCGTATTATTCCCTCATGCCAGAGTTCGCCAAGCTTATATACGAGAGGTACCACTAGATTTTCAATTAATTGAGGCTGGCTGAGTTTAGAGGATGCTTTTAATAAAATAGTTTCGAGCTCCTTTGCGTCGTATTTCTTTACTGCTTCAACACAAGTATCTAATAATGAGTCCACATCTGATGTAACTTCCTCAGAAAGATGCTTCTTAGTGGTGCTTCTTTCTTTTTCCAAAATTAACTTTAGATCCGGTATTGACAAGTTAGCTATACCGCCTATATTATGCCCTTTTTGAACAGCTTCATTCAAAAGTCGTAGTTTTTCAATGTTTTCTTCCGAGTAAAGTCTTCTATTTGTTTCAGTTCTGGATGGAACTACAGCTTCATATCGCTTTTCCCAAGCCCGGATAACAAACTCACTGAGTCCGGTCATCTGACTAACTACTTTTATAGGATATTTGTACATTTTCTTCAATTTCTTTGTCTAAAGTTACATTTTTGTCTATAAACATTCAACAATTTAATTTTTATTTATAAAACTCATTTTTTTAACGATTTTAACCATTATAAAGTTCCTTTAATCTTTTCTCAAAAAATATTTAAAAAAAGACTTGACAAAACCTAGACAATTTACTATTATTGTCTAGACAATTTTTAGACATTTAATCGACAAGGAAAATGGAACTAAAAAAAATCAATAACAAAAACAGAAGGAGTAACAAGATGTTACAAAAAATCTTTTCGCAGAAGCTGATGATATCAGCAATACTTTTTTCACTTGCAATTACATCAATTTCATTTGCTGGTGATCATCACAACAAAAAAGGTTCTGAAAAGGACATAGTTACAATCGCAGTTGAATCAGGAAAATTCAACACTCTTGCAAAAGCTTTAACCGAAACAGGACTTGTTGAAGCATTACAGGGCGATGGACCATTCACAGTGTTTGCACCAACAGATGATGCATTCGCAAAACTTCCTGAAGGAACAATTGAATCATTATTAAAGGATAAAGAAACTTTAAAAACTATTCTCCTTTATCACGTGGTTTCAGGAAAAGTAACTTCCAAACAAGTAGTTGACCTTAATGAAGCTGAAACTCTTGCTGGAAAGAACATAAACATTAAAGTAAAAGATGGTTCAGTTATGATCAATAACGCAACTGTTACAACTGCAGATGTTATGGCTTCAAACGGAGTAATTCACATTATAGATACAGTACTTATTCCTGAGTAAATAATTTAACTAATAATATTAAAAGAACGGACAGTGCCATGTATAACACAGAAGATATAAACCTAAGCGAATTAGAAATCGAAAAACAGAAAAAATTCGAGAATGAAACCGTGCCGCATCAAGATGCATTATATAATTATGCATTGAAGATTGCAAGAAATGCTGACGACGCTCAGGATCTTTTGCAGGAAACATATTACAAAGCATTTAAAAATTATCATCAGTTTGAAAATGGCACGAACAGTAAAGCCTGGATGTTTATGATTCTGAAAAACACATTCATCAACAATTATAGAAAAATTAAAAGAGAACCAGCTAAACTTGATTACGACGAAATAGAAGACATTTATGAGAACATAAAGTCTGATCAAGCAAAGGATAATAATCTCGATCTGGATTTTTATAATGATCTGCTTGATGATGATCTTTCTGCTGCGCTTTCAAAAATACCTTCAAAGATGAAAGAAGTATTTCTTTTATGTGATCTTGAGGGCTATACTTACGAAGAAATAGCAGAAATTACTGATATTCCAATCGGCACTGTCCGTTCACGTCTTCACAGAGCGCGTAAACTGCTGCAGGATGAACTCTTTGGTTACGCAAAAGAAAATGGTTACTTAAACTAAGTACAATTTTATTCTGAAAGGAAAACAATGAAAACTATAAAAGCACTTTTACTAATTTTAATTTTAACAGGAATGAGCAATTTATTCGCTCAAACTGCGAGATTACAAGTAATTCATAATGCTGCAGATCCCGGTGCAGTTTCAGTAGATATTTATTTAAATGGAACTTTACTATTAGATAATTTTGGTTTTAGGGATGCAACACCCTATATAGATGCCCCTGCCGGCACACCCATAAATATTGGCGTCGCTGGTCCTAACAGCACATCTGCTGCTGATACAATTAAAAATTTTACAGTGACACTAACTGCAAATGAAACCTATGTTGCAATTGCAAATGGTGTATTGGATCCAAACTCTTTCGCCGCTAATCCTGATGGAAGAAGTACGGCATTCACTTTATTTATTAAAGCAATGGCAAGAGAAAACGGAACCAGCAGCGATGTTGACTTCTTTGTTTTACATGGTTCAACAGATGCACCTACAGTTGATGTGCTCGCTCGCAGAGTTACAACATTAGTTGATGATGCAGCTTATGGTGATATAACTGGATATGTCACGGTTCCGCCATCATCTTATATTCTTGATATAACTCCAGGCAGTGAAAACTCAACAATAGTTGCTTCATTTGAAGCCGATCTTAGTGGTTTGGGCGGTGGTGCCGCAGTTGTGTTTGCATCTGGTTTCTTTACTCCTGCTAATAATCAAAATGGTCCGGCGTTCGGAATTTATGCTGCTCTTCCAACAGGAGATGTTGTTGCTTTCCCATCTGTTCAGCTAGCGAGATTGCAGGTAATACATAATGCGGCAGATATATTAGCAGATCCTGTTGATATATATTTAGATGGAACTCTTTTATTAGATGATTTTGCATTCAGAGCTGCAACTCCTTTTATAGATGCACCTGCTGGTGTTGAAATAAATATTGGTGTTGCACCTGGAAATAGTAGTTCTGCAGGTGATACCTTGAAAAACTTTAACGTAACTTTAGTTAATGGCGATACATACGTTGCAATAGCAAATGGTGTTTTAGATCCAAATTCTTATGCTGCAAATCCTGATGGAAGAAGTACAGCATTTACATTATTTATAAATGCAATTGCTCGTGAAAGTGGAACAAGTAGTGATGTGGATTTCTTTGTATTGCATGGCTCAACGGACGCACCGACAGTGGATGTAATAGCAAGAAATGTAGCAACTTTAGTTGATGATGCAGCTTATAGCGATATTACTGGTTACATTAATGTTCCGCCAGCAGCTTACACTTTAGATTTAACCTTGGCAGACGGAACAACTTTAGTTAACTCTTTTGTTGCTGATCTTTCGGGACTTGGTGGTGGAAGCGCGGTTGTATTTGCGTCTGGTTTCTTAACACCTGGCAGTAATCAAAATGGGGAGGCTTTCGGCTTGTTCTTTGCACTTGCAGATGGAACTGTTGGCGAGTTTCCTGTTGGTGTTGCCAGTGTTGAAAATATAACTTCGGGTATCCCATCTCAGTATGAACTAACTCAGAATTATCCGAATCCTTTTAACCCAAGTACTAATATCAATTTTACTATTCCGAATAATGAATTTGTAACATTAAAAGTTTACAACATTCTCGGTAGTGAGGTTGCTACTTTAGTTAATGAAAATCTTTCGGCAGGTTCATACAGATTTAACTTTGATGCTGCAGATCTGGCATCCGGTATTTACTTGTATGAATTAAAAGCTGGGACATTCAAAGAAATAAAGAAAATGAATCTTCTTAAATAAACCAATAATAATGAGAAAAATCGCTTGCAATACGATGGGCTCCAATCAAATGTTAACCATGACACGAATTGTTAATGATGATATTTTCGAATAGTGTGCAAGCGGTTCTCTCATTTAATTAATTTTTAACTGAATCTATTTCAAATTTTATTTATCTTATCCTTTAATTCCTTCAAACTAAAATGACAAAAGCAATAATCATAGGATCTGGTTTAGGCGGTCTTTCGACCGCTTTACGACTTTCTAGCAAGGGTTACGATGTAACTATTCTTGAAAAGCATTCAACCCCGGGTGGAAGACTGAACATTGTTGAACAGGATGGTTTTCGTTTTGATATGGGTCCTTCCTTTATGAGCATGACCTATGAGCTTGAGGAACTATTCAATAGTGTTGGGATTAAAGTTCCTGTTAAATTGGAAGAGCTTGATCCTATTTACCAGGTGTTTTTTGAAGGACAGGAAAAATCAAGATTAATATATAAAGATCTTAAAAAGCTTGCTGAAGAGTTTAAAGATATTGAACCCAACTTTGAAGAGAATGCAGAAAAATATTTGGAGCGTGCCGGTCAATTCTTTCATGATACCGTTGACAAAGTTGTTAAAACCAATTTCAGCAATAAGCTTGATTATGTTTTAAAATTAAGCCGTGTTCCGTTAAAGCATCTCCCATATCTTCAAAGAAATATGTGGGGGGAAGTTGAAAAACATTTTACATCTGAAGAAGTAAGGGTGATATTCTCACTTGTTGCATTTTTTCTCGGTTCAACCCCTTTTCAGACTCCGGCAATTTATTCGTTGCTGAATTATACAGAGATGAAGCACAACGGATACTGGAAAGTTAAGGGCGGAATGTATCGTTTGGTAGAAGAGCTGGTTAAGATATTGAATGAGAAGGGAGTGAAAATAGTTTATAATACTGAGGTTGTTACAGTTGGTAATAATAACGGCAAGCTTTACGAATTAATTGATCAGAATGGAAAAAAATGGACTGCTGATATTTTTATTTCTAACTCGGATGCTGCCTCATTCAGAGGAAAGATTTTACACAGAGAAAAATTCAGCGATATAAAATTAGATCAGATGCACTGGACGCTTGCACCATTTACTATATATCTTGGTGTAAATGGCAAAATAGATAAATTGATACATCACAATTATTTTCTGGGAAGCAATTTCAGAGGTTATGCTGATTCAATTTTCACTTCTTCAATAAGTCCTCAGAAACCATATTATTATGTAAACGCTCTTTCTAAGTCGGAAACTAATTGCGCACCCGAAGGATGTGAAAATTTATTTATTCTTTGCCCGGTTCCCGATCTTCGTTACAAAAAATCCTGGGAAGACAAAGAAGAGCTCGCTAAAAATATAATTGACGATCTCTCAAAGAGAGTTGACTTTGATATTCAGAGCAACATCATAACTAAAAAAATATTAGCTCCCGATGACTGGGCAAAGATGCTCAACTTGTATAAAGGATCTGGGTTGGGTCTTGCACACGATATAAACCAGGTTGGTGCATTCAGACCAAAAAATAAAGACGAGAAACTTTCAAACTTATATTACGTTGGCGCCTCAACAACACCTGGGACGGGTTTGCCAATGGTTATCATTAGTTCAAAATTAGTAATGGAGAGAATAGAAAATGACTTTGGGACATTACACTAAAACCAGTTATAAGCTAAGTAAGAAGTTGACAGTAGCATACAGCACTTCATTTAGCTGGGGAATTAGAGTATTCAAACCGGAATACAGGGATCCTATTTTTGCAATCTACGGATTCGTTCGAATTGCTGATGAAATTGTCGATACTTTTCATTCACATGATAAAGAATATTTACTTAGTAAATTCACTGACGACACCTGGGAAGCTATAAACACTGGAATTTCAACAAACCCCGTTCTTCAGTCTTTTCAGGAAGTTGTAAATGAATATAATATCGACCGCAACTTAATCACCGCTTTCCTTGAAAGTATGGAAATGGATCTTACACGTTCATCTTATAACAGGGATAACTACGATAAATATATTTATGGCTCTGCAGAAGTTGTTGGGTTAATGTGTCTGAAAGTTTTTCTTGATGGTAATGAAAAGAGATACAAGGAACTTGAACATTCCGCACGTATGCTGGGTGCTGCATTTCAGAAGGTAAATTTTTTAAGAGATATCCAAAGTGATTTGAATGACAGAGGAAGAATTTATCTGCCCGGCGTTCATCACCTTGATTTTATTGATAATAATAATAAAGCGCAGCTTGAACAAGAAGTTGAAAATGAATTTAAAGAAGCCTTTAAAGGAATAATCAAGCTTCCTATCTCAGTTAAGCTTGGTGTTTATTCAGCATACCTTTATTATTTAATGCTCTTCAAGAAAATTAAAAGATTGGATGTTGAGCAGTTAAAGAGCAGCAGGGTAAGAATTTCTAACCTGTATAAATTATATCTGCTGTTAAAGTCTTATCTTGAAGTAAAAGTTCTTAAGACAACCTAAATAAATTTTAAAAGAATCTTCGGGGAAGAATATTTTGCCCTGGGTACAGTTACAAGGTTAATCTATGCCAAGAAGAGTTGCTGTAATTGGATCTGGACTAGGGGGCTTGACTTCTGCACTTTTGCTGGCCCAAAAGGGGTTTAGTGTAAAAGTATTTGAAATGGCAAACATTCCCGGTGGAAAAGCTAATTCATTTCGCATAAACAACTTCAGATTCGACACCGGACCTTCGCTGATCACAATGCCCTTTGTCTTGGAAGAAATTTTTAAAACCTCCGGTTACAATCTACCCGATTATTTAACACTGATAAAATTAGAGACTATCTGTAAATATTTTTATACGGATAAAACGGTTATTAATGCTTACAGCGATTTAGAAAAATTTTCAAAAGAAATTGTAAATAAAACATCTGACAGTTCAAATTCATTAAAAAAATACTTTGAGTACTGCAAAAAAATTTATGACCTGACAACTGAAATCTTTCTTCTCGATTCACCAACAAATCCCCAAAACCTTTTGAGAGCAAAATCAATAAAATCTTTGCTCAACCTTAGGAGTATTGATGTCTTCAGAACAGTTCATGAGGCAAATAAATCATTCTTCAATGATCCGAAGACAATCCAGCTATTTAATCGCTATGCAACATACAGCGGTTCTAATCCGTATAGTGCACCGGCAACGCTGAACACTATTCAACACGTTGAATACGGACTTGGAAGTTATATTTGCGAGGGAGGTGTTTACAGGATTGTTGAGGTTTTATCAAATCTATGTAAGGAAAATGGAGTTCAATTCCTGTTTAATTCTCAAGTGAATAAAATTAAATTGCTTGGTAAAAAGGTAACCGGCATCAATTATCTAAACAATGGTGGCATATCTATGACAGAAGATTTTGATGTTGTTGTTTCAAATGCCGATGTAAATTCGACATACAAAAATTTATTGGGGGATACCGCCTCAAGAGCAGCTAAAAGATATGAATCGCTTGAACCATCATTATCAGCAATAGTTTTTTACTGGGGTGTAAAAGGAAATTATCCTGAATTAGAAAAACATAACATTTTATTTTCAGATAACTATGAAGCAGAGTTCAAAGAAATATTTGAATTGAAAAAATGTCCCTCTGATCCAACAATTTATATTTATATCTCCTCTAAATTCAATAAGTCTGACGCACCGGAAGGTTTTGAAAATTGGTTTGTACTGGTTAATGCGCCGTATATTTCCGGTCAGGATTGGAAAAAAGAAGTGAGACAAATCCGGACAAAAGTAATTAATAGAATTAATTCAACGTTGAAAATTGATTTGAATAAACTGATTGTAGAAGAGGAAATATTAACTCCTGAGAAGATTGAATCTCAAACGGGAAGCAGGCTTGGCAGCATTTACGGAATTTCATCAAACTCAAGAACGGCGGCTTTCTTAAGACAACAAAACAGATCGAAAAAATACAAAGGATTGTATTTCTGCGGAGGAAGTGCTCACCCGGGAGGCGGAATACCATTGGTTATACTATCCGGCAAATTAGCAGCAGAACAAGTATATAAATATGAAAAATGATGATTGAAGCGAGATACAATAAAACTGCTCTGTTTCTGTTTGATGTTTATGTTGGTAGACTGTTAAGAAAGAATTTTTCTAATTTCTTCCTTTCAAATCTTCCGCCCGAATTGCCTCAAGATAAATCCTTAGTTATAACGCCGAACCATATAAGCTGGTGGGACGGCTTTTTTATTCATCACCTAAACAGATTTCTGCTAAATAAAAATCTTTATTACATGATGCTGCAAAAGCAACTGGAGAGATATTGGTTTTTCAGATATTTGGGCGCCTACTCCATAATACCGGAAAATCCCAAAAGTATTTCAGAGACTGTAAAATACACAAGCAAAATTCTAAGCAACTTCAAAAATGCAGTGGCATTTTATCCCCAGGGGGAAATAGAAGCCTTCGATAAAAGACCACTGAATCTTAAAAGGGGGCTTCAATTATTCCTGCGAAGTAAAAAAGATTGTTGCGTGGTACTGCCAGTTGCCTTTAAAATTCAACATTACAATAAAAAATACCCGGCAATAATTTTCCGGGCTGGCAGAATTATAAATCCTGATGAAATATTAAACGATTTTGGTGCATTCGAAAAGGAGTTCTACGCTAATCTTGATGCTTTGAACGAGTCGGTTTTCAATCAGAATTTTGTTAAGGATCTTTTTGAAAGAGAATAGAAAATGGTGGTAGAAATTCTACTTTATCTTTCTCTTGTCGCCGGCATTGTTACTACAATCGTCTCGGTTTATAACTTTTTCACAGCACCCAGAATCAGGAACATTGAAGATCGATTAATTCATAAACCATTTATTTCAATCTTAATTCCTGCAAGAAATGAAGAAACGTGTATTGGGAATTGTGTTGAGGATGTACTTAATCAAACATACAAAAATTACGAACTCATCATTCTCGATGATGAATCAAAAGATGGAACCGCTAAAATTATTGTGGATAAAATTTCAGAGAACAGAGCTGAGGATAAGATTAAATTGATATCAGGCAAACCAAAACCTGATGACTTGGTTGGAAAAAACTGGGCTTGCCATCAACTATCGCTGGAAGCAAAGGGAGAATATTTTCTTTTCATTGATGCTGATGTTAGACTGCGCCCGCATGTTATCGAATCTTGCATCCACTACTTGTATAAATATAAATTACAAATGATAACCTGTTTCCCGACTCAAAAAATGAAGTCTATTGGCGAGTGGCTAGTTGTTCCGCTTATGAATTTTTTATTATTGGCTTTCTTGCCTCTTAGAAAAGTGTATTCGTCGGGAAAAAGATCATTCATTGCAGCAAATGGTCAATTTCTATTAATCACTAAGGAGGCATATACAAAAATTGGGGGGCACATAGGAGTTGCAGATAAAGTTGTGGAAGATATGGAGATTGCAAGGCAGGCTAAAAAGTCTGGTTTTAAGTTAATGACTTTTCTGGGGGAAGATTCAATTTCCTGCAGAATGTATGATGGATTCAAACCTGCTTTTAATGGTTTCACTAAAAACTTTTTCCCCGGCTTTAATATATCCCCGGCCATTTTCACAATATTTCTCGTTTTTGTATTCACAGCATTTTTTCTGCCCTTTTTGCTAGTTTTTATGAACTCATATTTCATCTTGGTTGTTTTAATTATATTGCTGGGAAGATTAGCTATATCAGTTTCCAGCAAACAAAATTTTTTAATTAACATTCTATTACACCCCGCTCAAATGTTCTTAATGATAGCTGTTGGGGTAAACTCAGTTTACAGGACAAAAACAAAGAAATTAAAATGGAAGGGAAGATCTATTTAAAGGAAAAGTCAGTGATAATTTTACTGATGCTTATTTTTCTGGTGGGAATTATTGGCCATACTATTTCACTTACCCGTGAAACAATGCTTCACCTCACTCCCTTCACATTAATTATTACTTCGCTCGCTGTGTTCATTACGTTTTTTAATCGTGTAAACAAAAACTTTTATTATTGGTTTATTATAACCTTTGCGCTAACATTTATACTTGAGGCAATAGGTGTTAAAACCGGTCTAATATTCGGCAGTTATAATTATGGAAATGTGCTTGGTCCGAAGCTATTAGACGTTCCTTTTCTAATAGGAATAAACTGGGCATTAATTATTCTTGGTGCAACTATTATTGCAGCAAGTATTAGTAAAAACAAAATATTGTTGCCTTTAATTGCTGGTCTGTTAGCGGTTACATTCGATCTTGTATTAGAGCCTGTGGCAATAGGATTAAATTATTGGAGCTGGGCTGGTGGAGATGTTCCAATTCAGAATTACGTTGCCTGGTTTGTTATCGGAACATTATCAGCAATTCTGTTTTTATTAATGAACGTAAAAATAAATGATGAAGTACCCAAGTACTACTTTCTGCTTCAGTTTTTATTTTTCATAGCCTTATATTTGATTCTCTAATTCATTACCATCTTCTTCTTTCGATGAATTACGAATATTTAATATTTAATTCTATAGTAATTAGCGGTCCGGCTTTCTTTGGTTCGCTCAAATGCTGCTACATCTGGAACCACTGGAAGCAAATGTTGATCGCAATTGTCGTCCCGGCAATTCCATTTTTGCTTTGGGATGCCCTGGTAACCGGTGTTCACTGGCATTTCAATCCACTTTATGTGTCGGGAATTAAAATTATAAATCTTCCGATTGAAGAGATATTATTTTTTATTACCGTTCCTTTTGCCTGTTTGTTCACCTGGGAAATGATAATAAGAAGAGCAAAAGAAAAAAAAATAGATATGCAGTGGCTGCGACTTCTTCTCTATCTTGCTTTGCCTGCAGGGATTTATTTCTTTTCAATCGGAAAACAGTACACAGGATTGACATTGTCTTTTATTTTTATTGCAAATCTTGTTGATCAGTTTCTGAAAACGAATCTGCTTTTTGATAAAAGATTCTACTTTTACCTTCTGCTTATTGTTATTTTTACATTGATATTTAACGGCTATTTAACCTGGCGTCCTGTTGTAACTTACGGAGTTGATTATCAGCTTGATTTCAGAATTATCACTATTCCGATAGAAGATTTTTTCTACGGGATATCATTACTCTGGATGAATACAAGTCTTTATAAATTTTTACTAAGAAAAAACGGTGTTGCAAATGTTAACTAATAAATGGTATCTGGTTTGTCCTTCCGATGAACTGAAAAACGAAATAAAAAAATATAAAATTCTCGGTGAAGAGATAATTCTCTTCCGTAATCCTGATAAAACAATCACGGCTTTGGAAGACAGGTGCTGCCACAGGAATGTAAATCTCTCGCTCGGTTATTTGAGCAACGATAAAGTTGTTTGCGGCTACCATGGTTGGGAATACGATAAGACAGGTGCCTGCGTGCAAATTCCTTCGCAGCTTCCCGGCGATAAGATCCCACCAACAGCAAAAATAAAAACATATCCGGTACGGGATTTTAATAAGTGGGTCTGGATTTTCATCGGCGAACCCGAAAAAGCAAGTCAAGTTAAGCCAACAGATATTCCTGAAATGAATGAGTGGCCTTTCACTTATAAATCTTACACAATCAAAGCTGATCTCGAAACAACAGCAGAAAGTCTGATTGACCCGTATCATATTGCTTATGTTCACCGTAACTCCATCAAATCATTTATGGGACAAATACAGGAACATCCTGCAGATTTTAATCTTAGAATTCTTGATGATGGGGTTGAAGGATTTTATAAACGTGCTAACGTCGGAACAATCGCCGAGAAAACTTATTTTGGAAATGAAGAAAACATCGGAACACGAATAAGATTTTATTACCCGAATATTTCGCGTCTTGAAATTCGTTTCAAGGAAAGAATATTATTAATTCTCGAACACGTTTACCAGGTGGATGATGAGCACGTAAATATGATGCAGATAACTTTGTGGAAAAATATTTTCTCAAAACTCCCGGCGTTCGCAAAATATTTTATGGGGAAGAAGTCGGAGAAGATTGTAACCGAAGACATTGACTTCCTGGCATCAAATCAGAAAATTCTAAAGCGTTCTGGTGATAATCTCCACGAAGTAAGTGTAAAGGGAGATGAGGTATCGTTAAGCTTCAGAAAGTTCTGGAGAAAAAAACTTCAAGGGGAATGATGACAGATTATACACCTGAAGCACTAATCCAAAACAAGAAAGAAGTCCCTTCAGAGTTCAATAAAATTGCAAAGCGATACGATGTCGCAACTTTCCTGAGTCAGGGTTACCAGAAAGATCTGCAGACAAGCGTTGACAGAATGAAACTTAAAGGTAACGAATACGTTGCTGACTTGTGCTGCGGAACTGGAAAATCAACCATCGCTTGTTTAAACAGTCTTCCGAATGGAAAAGTAATTGCGATAGATAACTCCAAGGGAATGCTTGAGACTGCAAGAGAAAAACTAATTCCAAAATTCGGGAAAGATCAAGTCACTTTTGTTCAGCAGGATGTAATGAATCTTGATCTGGCAGATAATAGTCTCGATGGAATTTTTATGGCTTACGGAATCCGCAATATGCCAGATTTCGAAAAGTGTGTAAGAAATCTTCATCGTGTTTTAAAGCCGGGCGGAAATATATGCTTTCACGAATATTCAATCAGCAAATCTTTTACATCAAAGCTTTACTGGAAATTTTTAGGAAACTTTTTGATAATTCCTTTTGCAGGATTAATGACAGGTTCAACCAAAATTTTTCGCTACCTGATAAAAAGTGTTGAGACATTTCTTTCTCCTGATGAGTTCACTGATCTTCTAAAAAAGGCTGGGTTTGAAAATATAAAGCATACTCCGCTTGGCAGCTGGCGAAAACCCATTCTGCACACATTCTATGCAAAAAAACCATTAAAATAGTATGAGCGTCAAATCAATAATATCGAAAAGAATTGAGAAAAAACTTGGCGGATATAAAGTCCAGCTCAATAAACTTAATTCGTCTCTTCCTGAAAAACTTTCAAAAGAAAAAAGTGTTGGGATTATTGGGGGAGGATTAGCCGGGATTTCTGCCGCTATCTTTCTTGCTGAAAGGGGATTCTCAGTAAAGATTTTTGAAAGAGAAACATATATCGGAGGAAAGGTTGGTTCCTGGCCGGTAAAGTTTGATGATGGTTATTCGACTAATGTTGAGCATGGTTTTCATGCATTCTTCAGACAGTATTACAATCTTCGCAATCTTTTAAAAAAGATAGATGCGTTTAAATATCTCATTCCTATTGATGATTATTTAATACTAACGAAAGACTATGGCAATTTTGGTTTCAAGGACATCAGCACGGTTCCGATTTTGAACATACTAAGCATGGCAAAGACGGGAATTTATTCTTACAAAGATGCAATGCTTAATCCCGGTTTCAGAAAAATGACTTCTCTGCTCAGCTACAACCGCGAAAAAACTTTTGCAAATTTTGATAATGTCTCCTTCAAAGATTTTGCAGACGAAGTTAAGCTTCCACCGGAAATGCAGCTAATGTTTACAACATTCTCAAGGGCTTTCTTTGCCGAGCCGCAGTATATCTCAATGGCAGAGCTGATAAAAAGCTTTCATTCCTATTTTCTCAGCAACGATCTTGGTTTATTGTATGATGTTCTTAATGATGATTTTGAAGATACTCTCTGGAAACCGGCAAAAGATTATTTGAACAAATATAAATCATCGATATCACTTGATTCGAAAATCACTTCCTTCAAAAAAGAAGGTGATCAATTTATAATTAATGATGAGCGATTTGATTATGCAATAATTGCTTCTGATGTAAAGGGAACGAAAAGCATCATTAAAGATTCGGATTACTTTAAAACTGAGCATCCCAATTTCTATGATCAAATGACAACCCTGAAACAGTCACAGCGTTATTCTGTTTTAAGAATCTGGATAGATAAAGATTTAAGGAAGGGAGTTCCGTTCTTTATTTTCACAGATGCACTGAAAATACTCGATTCGGTTACGATTTATCACAGAATGGAAAATACAAGCGATGAATGGGTAAAGAAAAACGGCGGTGGAATTTTCGAACTTCACTCCTATGCAGTTCCGGACGATTTCCCCGAAGAGGAAATCAGAAATCAATTCTTAAAAGAATTTGAAGAATATTTTCCCGAGATAAAGGGCTACAAAGTAAAATACGAATACCTGCAGGTAAAGGATGACTTCACTGCTTTTCATACAAATCTTTACAAGACTCGACCACAAGTTAAAACAGAAGTTGAAAATCTTTTTCTTGCCGGTGATTGGGTTAGGCTGGATAGCCCCGCAATGCTTATGGAGGCTGCAACAACTTCTGCGCTCTATAGTGTAAATCATATTCTGGGACAGGAAAACTTGATGCAGAATCCAATATTTTCCGTGCCGCTGAAGGGGATTTTTGGCTAATTTTAAGGAATGCTTAAGAAATGAACCTTATAGCCTTCACACTTGTTTCAAAAATGTATTTATTAAAAAAATAGATTAGTACTATGCTGGTTATACTTATATTTTTATTGATTCAAACAAGTTTTGCACATAATTTAAATTACAACCAAAATAAAGAAGGCTCTTTAAGAGTAATAATAACTGGTTTCGCCAATGACGAAGGAAACTGCAGGTTTGCTCTTGATAATAACGAATATGTCTATGAAAGCGAGGATTCAGTTTTTATTGGAAAAGTACTGCCAATTATAAACAATACAGTGGTTATAAAAATTGATTCTCTCCAATACGGTTATTACGCAGTTAAGGTTTTTCACGATGAAAACAGCAATGAGGAAATAGATACAAATTTCCTGGGTATACCTACAGAAGACTATGGTTATTCAAATAATGCAAGTGCCTGGTTTGGTCCCCCAAGCTGGGAAAACGCCAAGTTTTTATTTGACAAAAAAGATATGACTTTAGAGATATCGGTAGATTAAATTAAACTCTTTCCAAAAGATTTTACAGTAAACACTGGACAGCTTGACATTCTTACAACTTTCTCAGTTGTACTGCCTAAAAGCAGGTGCTCTAATCCCGTTAAACCGTGCGTTGCAATTACAATAAGGTCCATCGAGTTATTTTTTGCAAAATTTATTATTTCGTTTGCAGCCTGCCCGCTTACAATGTGAATTTCTGTTTTAACCTCATCTCCAATCTTTTCGCTGATCATTTTTTTCAATCTTTTTTCACAATCTTCTTTGATGTTCGGCACAATATCAAAAATTGATGATTTGCCTGACAGCGAATATGCGGGATGAATAGTTTCTTCAATTATGTGCATCAAATGAATTTTTGCTTCATACGATTTTGCAATTTCTTTAGCATTTGCCAGTGCGTTTTGGCTGTGCTCAGAAAAATCAACAGGAACAAGAATTTTTTCTTTTGATTTCGGGGGTGTTGGAGTTTCTGATTCTCTTATTGTAAAAACGGGGCATTCAGACACCCTCACAATTTCTTCTGCAACGCTGCCTAAAAAAAAGTGTCCTAATCCTCTTCTGCCGTGTGTGCCCATAACAATGAGATCAATTGAATTTTCAGCCGCATAATCTAGTATTGCGGGAGCTGCAGAAATTCCTCTTGTTTGTACTTTTATAATTTTTATATCATCATCTTCATGTGCATCGGATACTTTATTCAAGTGAAGTTGAGCAATATCTTCCAGCTTTTTAATCATCTCCTCAGTTTCTTCAAATTCATCATTTACAACTTCCGGCTGATCATTAAATAAAGTGACAGCATGCAAAACGTGTATTTCAGCATCATATTTTTCTGCAAGAAAAACAGCATGCTCTAATGCCTGATCTGCACACCTGGAAAAATCTGTTGGGAATAAAATTTTATTAATATTCATCATCTTTTAGCTGCCTTGGACTATATTAATTTTTTTAAGTATTTCTTTAAGTGAAATTAAAATAAAGTTCTCATAAAATAAAAAGATACTAGTTTGTTTTCTTTAATTTATCTTTAAAAACTTTTTCAAACTTTTCAACTTTTGGTGCAATTACAAATGTGCAGTAGCCCTGGTTAGGATTATTTTTATAATAATCCTGATGGTAATCTTCAGCCTCAAAATAATTAGTTAATGGTGAAATTTCTGTTACAATTGGTTTGTCCCATGCACCCGATTTGTCCAACTCTTCTTTATATTTTTCTGCAAGCTGCTTCTGCTCTTCATCCATATAAAAAATAACCGAGCGGTACTGCGGTCCAACATCATTACCCTGTCGGTTTAATGTCGTGGGGTCGTGTGTTTTCCAGAATACTTCCAGCAACTCATCAAAAGTAATCACGGCAGGGTCGTAAGTAATTTGTGTTACCTCTGCGTGTCCAGTTGTACCATTGCATACTTCTTCATAGGTGGGATTTTCAACCGCTCCGCCAGCATAACCGGATACAACTGAATGAACACCATTTAATCTTTCAAACACGGCTTCTGTACACCAAAAGCATCCGGATCCAAAAGTAGCTTTTTTTAGTTCTAACATTTGATTACTTGCTCCTTTTTCATTTTGATTTTCTGTTTGAGAATAAGCTTCACTAGTGCAATATCCCCAAAACGTAAAATTTAGCAATGTGGTAATTGTTAATATGTTTTGCATAAACTTTACTAGCATATTATTTATAAAAAATTGAGATTGAAAATTGAAGATTATATTTTAATTATCAAGTGAAATGCAGAGAAGCAGAAAAATTTCACCCGTTGTGGATAATTGTCAATTTTTAATTGAATATTGTTCAACCTGCAGGGATCTTCCTTATGAATTCCTTTGCAAGAATCCCACCAGGGCGGGACTGATTAAGAGTCTAGTCTAACAGCAAGTTTTTAACTCTTTTACAAAAATCTGATTCCGTTACTGATTCATTTTTATTGATTTATTGTCAGTTGTATTCTATTAATTATTTTGGATCTATGCAAGGAAAGGTCATAAATAGTTGCAGCAATGGTTTCAGTTTAGCGTTTGATTATTATAGTGTGCGTGAAGGTAAAACTCTCATATGGCTGTAATATGGAATCGGTGGCATGTGATTTGATTTGTCAGTGTAGTCGGTTTTAGCGTTATATCTTTTTCGATTGCTAATTATCAACAATTCGTTGCTTCTAACAAATAATATTTACAAATTACGTTTATTATTTTTCTCAACAACTTATAAGGAGGGATAATGTTCAAAATTGAACTATTATCATATTTTGCAAAATTTTACGTAATTGCTTTGCTAGTTAGCTCGTTTGGTTTAGTTTATTCGCAAACCCCAGGTACCCTATATGGTTCGACTGGGAACACATCGAATTTTTTGATAACTATAGATCCAATAACTGGCACAGGAACAGTGATTGATTCAATATATGGAACGAACGGTGCAGTAACTGAAATTGAATTTAGAGATGATGGGATTTTATTTGGAACAACTGGGGGTGGTAATGCTGAAGTTGTAACAATTGATCCTTTAACAGGAATATCAACATTAATCGGGACTCACTCATTTGGCGCAGTCAATGGTTTAGAATTTGACAATAGTGGAGTTTTATATGGTGCGTTCTATAACATAAATGGGGGTAGTACTGATTTAGTAACAGTTGATCAGGCTACAGGGGCATTGACAACAATTGGTCCAATGTTTCCACTGTATCGTGCAACTGGCTTAACATTTAGCCCGGGTGGATCACTTTACGTTATTTCGCACAGCCAGGGTCCTTCCACTTTACATACAGTTAACATAGCAAACGGAAACATTACTACAATTGGCCCAACTGGATTTGACAAAGTCGGTGCACTCGAATTCGGTCCGGATGGTATTCTCTATGGCGGAGTTGGAGCCGGTGTTCCGAATGCCGGTGCCTTAATTTCAATAGACACACTTACAGGGGCAGGAACTTTAATAGGTCCAACTGGTCTTCTATCATTAAGTGGGCTTTCATTTTATCCTGGCGTTCCTGGTGGTTGTAATTTATTCGAAGATACTTTTGATTCTGATATTTTACAATGGACTGAGGTTGGTGGTTTGGGAACTGCTAACTGGTTTTGGGGTGCGGGAAATCAAGCTGGCGGAGCGGCTCCTGGGGAATTAACTTTTGCCTGGACCCCGGCATTTACTGGTGATTCTTATCTTATGTCTCCCGTCATGCCAAGTGCTGGCATGCAAAATACTATTAGTTTCCAACATTATATAAACTGGTATGGTGGCCCGGGTACCGTTGGAGTTGCTTATACAACTGATGGTGGTACAAGCTGGACACCTCTTTGGTCAGTTGTTGATCCTCCTGGAAGTGTTGGTCCGGAACCTGTTATAGTAAATACGCAAGGAGACGCTAACTTTCAGCTAGGTTTCTTCTGGTCGGGTAATTCCTTCAACATCAACTTCTGGCATATTGATGATGTTTGTGTTAACAGCATAGTGCCGGTTGAATTAACCTCATTTACTGCTTCTGTTGATCAGCAAAATGTAACTCTTAACTGGGTAACAGCTTCTGAGATAAACAATCAGGGGTTTGAAGTTGAAAGAAATTCCGGAAATGGTTTCGAAAAAGTTGGTTACGTTGAGGGCTTTGGAACTTCTACCGAGCCACACAGGTATTCATTTATTGATGCATCACTTAATGAAGGAACATATTCTTACAGGTTAAAACAATTAGATTTTGATGGTACTTTTGAATATTTCGATGCTATCGAAGTTGAGATTACTATACCCGATGTGTTTGCCCTGAAGCAGAACTATCCTAACCCATTTAACCCAAGTACAAAGATAGACTTCAGCTTAGCTGTAAATTCTAAAGTTAGCTTGAAGGTATTTGATGTTCTTGGACAGGAAGTGGCAACATTAGTAAACACTGATCTTGTGGCTGGATTACACAATGTAGAATTTAACGCTGTTAGTATAAATAGTGGTGTTTATTTCTACAGAATAGAAGCTACAGGAATAGACGGAACTAACTTTACAAACGTTAAGAAGATGATTCTTACTAAGTAATATTTATTCTCAATTTTTAATGTGGGCCGGTTCTGAATTAAGAGCCGGCTTTTTATGCTCTTCAGATTATATAAAAACTAATTCGTCTACAAAACATTCAATGTTAGAAAGATTGAAAAGCTCACCCAAATTAAAAAAGTGTATGGGGGTCATGTGGAGTCGTAGCGAGAGTTTCGGGATTGAGTTTGATTTTAAGAAAGAAACTGTTGTATGGCTTAAATATGGAATTGTGGGCATGTGAATTGGTTTATAAGTGTTAGTTGTTTTCAACAAACCAGTTTTATCTATTGTTAATTATTTACCATTCATTGCATTTCTCAAATATCATTTGCAATTTTGGTATTGATGCGAGAGGGGTGGAAATTCAATATGATAAATTCTTAATTGTATGTTTACATCATTACTACTTAGACATAGCATACAATTTTGCATTTATATTATTTAATTACTAATATGCGTCTGAACTTGTTTCATCCATGAGAACCGATTAAAATTCTAATCGGTCCTCATTCAGGATAACAAACCCTGAAATTGAATGTTGGGTATTTAAACCCGCATAAATTAATATATTCATTCATCTAAGGAGAACAAAATGAAAACTCTTTTCACATTTCTGGTTTTGACTTTCTTTTTAACAACTGCTCAGGCGCAGGATATTGATGCAACCCTTGGGGGCTCTACCTCAACTGAAGGATTTTCAGTTAAGGATGATGGGGGCAATACTCTTTTTAGAGTTGGAGGAAATGGCTATGTTGGAGTAGGAACAACAAGCCCGGGAGCAGGCTTAGAGTTAAACAACGCAGCAGGATATGGCTCTGCTGTTGCTCTAACCAATACAGGTGGTGGTACCGAATGGCGTATTACTTCCTGGACGGATGGGAACTTGAGATTCGTAAAGATCCCTGGTTCTACTTTTACTGCTATGCAAATGGAGCCAGTTAATGGATGGGTTGGAATAGGTACAACTCCTACATTTAATTTACACATCCGTCACGATCAATTTGTCCCGCCGGGGGGTGGTGGTGGTTTATTACTTGAGCAGGAATCAGATGGCGATGCATGGTTGCTCTATACTTCTCAATCAGCAAATGACTTACGCTTATTTTTCAATGATGTTGCCAAAGGTGAATTTGATGATGTTACCGGAAATTATACTCCTGTATCCGATGAAAGATTTAAGAAAAACATTGAACCCGTTGAAAGTGTACTTGATAAAATAAACTCTTTACAACCAAGAAAATATAATATGAAGGAGGAAGTGAACACAGCGGAAAAACACTATGGTTTTATTGCCCAGGAATTAGAAAAAGTATTTCCAGAGCTAGTATCTGTTACACCAGATGATGGAGATGGTATTACAGATTTGCGTACAGTATCTTATACCGAACTAATTCCTATTTTAGTAAAAGCAATACAAGAACAACAAAAACAGATTGAAGAACTTCAAAGAGCAGTAAATAGATAGAAGGAGGTAATGAAAATGAAAAAAATATATTTTATAATAATAGCAACTTTAGTCATTTTACCATTAACTTCTTCATTGGCACAAACATCAACCTTATTAATTACCAATGGGACTTCGTTTTTTGTCCCAAATGGAGCAGAAATTTGTGCTGATTTCATTACTGTTGAATTTGGTGGGAGTTTTGTAACTGAGGATCCAAGCGGAATTTGTGCGGGTGGCACTGTAACTGGAGATATTGAAGAAGTAGAAACAGTACCTACTGAATTTGCTCTATATCAGAACTATCCGAATCCATTTAATCCTAGCACTCTAATAAAATACGAGGTGCCCGAAAAATCATTTGTGTCAATAAGGGTATATGATTTGCTTGGAGAGGAATTAGCTACTTTAGTTAATGAAGAAAAATCTGCAGGTAGTTATGATGTGAATTTCGATGCAGGTCAACTCTCCAGCGGATTTTACATCTATACAATTAAGGCGGGTAACTTTACCTCTACAAAGAAGATGATGTTAATGAAATAAACCCCAACAAATGAAATCATTTTCCCCAACCCCTGCTTAATAACATAGGCGGGGGTTTTT
>CBDUAV010000045.1:0-21745 GCA_965365225.1 uncultured Ignavibacteria bacterium
AACCAGCGCTTCAACTCGCAAAGCTTTAACTCTAGTGTGAGTGAAAGTAATGTCAAAGCCCACCGCTGGTGAAACGCGGCCGTTGGCAAACATCTATTTAAGTTTGAATTAGTATAATTCTATAATTAAAACGGAGATGTATGTTGATTAATACTATGGAACACTCAGTTCACTATCTCGAAATAGTTACACCGGATGTTAAATCTATGTGTAACTTATATACCAAATCTTTTGGTTGGGACTTTCAACCAGAGAGTCAAGAATTGGGGAATGCACGGGTAGCTAAACTTCAGGGCGGATCGCTCTGTGGCATTCGTGCTCCAATGAGCCCTGCTGAAAAACCAATTATGCGAATGTATCTCCGTGTTTCAGATATTAAGGCTTCTGTTGAAAAGGTTATTCAACAAGGTGCGAAAGTATTACTCGAACGCATGGAAATACCCGGACATGGGATAATTGCAATTTATGAAATCGGTGGGATAGAAAAAGGTCTTTGGCAAGTTAAATAAATTAATTAAACTCTTGACAAGCGCCTAAACCCGATGACTCCGTTAGAGGCGATACAGTTGGGTCAGTATAAATGCCTCTATGTGCTAAACAATTAAAGCATGCCAATGAAAAACACTGTAAAACAAAAATTTAACTCATATCCAAATCACATCAAACCTAAAATGGAAAGCCTTCGCAAATTGATTTATGAGGTGGCAAAGGTTACAGATGGTGTTGGCGAACTTGAGGAGACTTTAAAATGGGGCGAACCAGCCTATTTAACCTCAGAAATAAAAAGTGGAATAACTATTAGAATAGACTGGAAAGCAAAGAATCCGGATCAAATCGCGATGTATGTAAGCTGCAATACTTCCTTGATTAATACCTTCAGAACACTTTTTGAAGGTGATCTAGAATTTGAGGGAAACAGGGCAATAGTTTTCCCGGTTAAAAAGCCAATACCTAGAAAGCAACTAACTATTTGCATACAAATGGCGCTTCGGTATCATATTGATAAAAGAATTTAGCAAGCGCTTTAAGTCCAGTGCTTACAAATTTGTTCGAAATTGAACTAGTCACTTAATTTCTTTGTTTAACCAAATGATCTTTAACAAAATAATTAAAATTAAATGAAATCTAAAAGCGTAATAACATTATTATTCGGGCAGGCAGATGTACCAGGCAATTTTGCAAACATTGGCTTACTGCTGCTTAGATTATATGCGGGAATCACCATAATGAGTGCTGGCTTGGATAAACTTCCAGTCCCGGAATGGATGATTGATCAGGTTATTTCTATTGGATTCCCATTTCCTGCTTTCTTTGCCTGGGTTGCCTGTTTTAGTGAGTTCGCTTTTGGTTTAATGCTGATATTAGGATTGAACTCAAGAATTTCAGCTTTATTTCTCGCAATTACTTTGGGAACCGCTGCATTTAGCTTTCATAATGTTGTGCCATTCCTAAATATGCATATCACGCAATTCTTCTTCTGGATTTTTGTACTATTTGTTTTTATTGGAGCAGGAAAGTTTTCGCTGGATTACTTAATTATGAAACCGAAATCAAAATCAGTATCTAAGCTTGCATTTATTTCCCCTTCGCTTATTACAATTTTACTTGTCTTTACTCTTTCAAAAGGATTATTTCTTGAACCTGAACAAGCAGACACAAGCATAACAATTAATTCAATCAACATTGCTGGTTCTTTTAACGATTGGGATTCATCTTTAATAGAAATGCAAATTGTTTCAGATAGCACTTATGTTACGGATTTGGAATTTGAAAAAGCTGGTTTAATAGAGTTTAAATTTACTGCAAACAAATCCTGGAATATTAATTGGGGTGAAGAGGATCAGACTTCTGCAGGTTTTCCTATTTCAGGAAAAGCTGAATTGGATGAATCGGGTAACACGCAAAATATAAAAGCTTATATTCCAAGTGCAGGAACTTATAATTTTCTTTTTAATTTAAGCACATTTAAATATTCTTTAGATAGCTTAAAAAATACTTTGTAATTTGTAATATAAATGGTTCTGAATCTAAAAATATTCTAAATTTTATAAACCGCATTTCCAACAAGCTTATCTAAATTCCATTCAAAATTAATCTTCTTATCTTCTTTTCGCAATTCACAATTCTGGTAGCTGCAGTATTTACAGAGATCGTAATTACAGTAATCAAAATGGATTTTTATTTGTGAATCTGTGAATTCTTTTTCCAGTTCTTCATCAATTCTTTTTTCTTCCTTATGGGACTGCTCGATTGTAAAATAGTAGGGAAGTATTAAGTGAAAATCAATAAAAGTTCTGTCACCCGATTTCCAATAGCGTAGTTCATGAAGGTCAATCCAGTATTCTTTTTTAATTGAAACTAATAAATCACTTAACTTTTGCAGCATAGCTGGATCGGCTTCCATCATTAATCCACCAATTGATTCTCTAATAAGTTTAAAGCCGGTAAAAACAATATTTAGGGCAATAATAGTTGCAATAATTGGATCAAAAAAAGTATAGTCAGTTAGAATAACTAAAACTATTCCAATAATTACACCAATGCTTGTTATAGCATCTGTTAAAACGTGCTTGCCATCAGCTTTAAGTGTAAGCGAGTCGGTCTTTTTTCCAATTTGGACTAAATACAAACCAAGTGCAAGATTAACTAAACCAGCGGCTGCTATAAATAACACACCCACGCTTAATGATGAAAGTTCCGGACCTGCAATCAAATCGCTTACAGCTTCGTAAATAATAACTCCTGCGGCGAGAACAATTAATAAGCCTTCAACACCAGCTGAAAAGTATTCTACATTTCCATGTCCATAAGGATGCGAATCATCAGCAGGTTTTGCACTCAGAAGAATACTGTATAAAGCCATAGAAGTAGCAGCAATATGCACAACCGATTCTGCAGCATCTGAAAATATTGCCACAGAGCCTGTAATTAAATAGGCACCAACTTTTACAATCAACATTCCTATTCCAACAAACAGTGAAATGTATGCTGCTTTTTTGCGTAAGCCTATTTGATCGGTTCTATTCATAAGTTTTAATCTGGCAGTCACGGTCCAAACCGTGACTGTATTATTTGATTTTTATATCCTTCTTTTCTGTCACGGAATGGTTCGTGACAGCAAAGATGAAAGTATTCTTCAAAGTTTTTCCTGCAGCATCGACCCTTAGATCGGTGAAAAATAATAACAAAAGAATGACTTTGGTCAAATTGATATTGATTGGACTAAAGTTCTTCTTTAAAGAGAATAAATATTCATCCACTAACTAAAGTTCGTGGCTATTTCATTCTATAACAAAATAAATTTTTGTGCAGCTTCTTTTAATGCTTCATCTGTCTTAGCAAAACAAATCCTGATGATTGGCTGGCTATCCTGCTTTTCGTAGAAAGGAGAAAGAGGAATTACTGCAACTCCCACCTCTTTTGTCATATATTCTGCAAATTGCATATCGGGTAAATTAGAAATTTTGGAATAATCCAGTAACTGAAAATACGTTCCTTTGCAATTAAATATTTTAAATTTCGAGTTACGAATTTCATTTTTAAATAGATCTCTTTTCTTCTGATAAAAATCACTTAACGTAAGATACCTTTCTTCCTTTTGCATATAATCAGCATAAGCGTGTTGGATTGGAGTGTTTGAAGAAAACACAATAAACTGATGCATCTTTCTGAATTCTTTAGTCAAATATTCAGGAGCTGCACAGTAACCCATTTTCCAACCGGTTGTGTGATATGTTTTTCCAAATGATGAAATAACAAAAGTTCTTTTTGCCAGTTCCTCTGATTCGGATAAGCTTATATGTTTTGTCCCATCGAAAACAATGTGCTCGTAAACCTCATCGCTTACAATTAGAATATCAGTACTGTTTGTAATCTTCTCCAATTCTTTAATATCATCTTTACTTAATAAGCTGCCGGTAGGGTTGTGCGGTGAGTTTAGCACAATCAGTTTTGTTTTATTTGAAATTTTATTTTTTACTTTATCCCAATCATATGAATAATCTTTTGGATTGAGTGGAATGTAAACAGGTTTGCCGCCGTTCGATAAAATATCGGGAACGTAGCTATCGTAAACTGGTTCGAATACAATTACTTCATCGCCGGTTTTTACAACACTTGTAATTGCAGTGTACAATGCCTGCGTTGCACCGGAAGTTACTGTAATCTCAGTTTCAGGATTGTAATACTTGTTATAAATTTTTTCTATTTTCTTTGATATTGCTTTACGCAGGACTGGAACACCCGGCATTGGCGCATATTGATTAAAACCTTTTTGCTGATAGCTCTGCACCAGCTCCAAAAGTTCATCATCACAATTAAAATTCGGGAACCCCTGTGCAAGGTTAATGGCGTTATAATCGGCTGCCATTTTGGACATAATGGTAAAAATACTTGTTCCCCATTCAGGCAGCTTTGTGTTAAAATTTGGCAGATGATTTTTCATTTAAACTTAGACTTAATATCTGTTTGCTGTATTAAATTCAATATCATCGGGACGGATATCATCGTAAATTCTTAAAAGTTCTTCATAAGCAAACTGGCTTCCACGCTGCGCTGCTAATCGTAAGTAATTGACTGCATCAGGAAAAGATTTTTTTGTTCCAACTCCATCTTTATAACACAATCCAACCGAAACCATTGCAAATAGTGAACCTTCTTTTGAAGCATTCAATAAAAACTTAAAATCTTTTTGTCTGTCACTGGAAACAAATGATTCAAATAAACGAGATGCAGCTAATCTTATTTCCGCCTCTTTACTTCCAAGTTGTGCTGCAGTCCGCCAAATTCTAATTCCATTTTCAGGGTCAAAGTTTCCAAAACTTCCTGTGTAATTATTTAGTCCTGCTTCCATCATTGCCGGCAGGTAAAATTGGTCCGAAGATTCTTTCAGAAGATTTAAAGCATCTGATATCACGATCCGGTAATCAAAATTAAGTGAAGTTAATCCATACCAAACAAATTTTGCAATTGGATTATTGTTATCAGATCCATTTTGAACAAGATTAAAAAATTGCTGCTGTTGTGATAGTTTCCAAAATAAGTGTGTTGCTTTTGGAGAATCGTTTCGAAGAGCACGGTAATAAAATACAGCAGCATCGAGTAAATTTTTATTAAAGTAAATTCCTTTTTCGTACAGTCTACCTAGAATTGTTTGTGCTTCAGGACTTCCGTTATCTGCAAGAGAAAAAATTATTTCCAATCGTTTAGGAGTTGCAAACTCATTCAGCGATTCTAAACTGTCAGAATTCAATTCTTTAATAATGCTGTCGGCACCGATTATTTGTAAATCGGCAATGAGCATGCTATCCGTTATTTCAACTACTGAATCGCTGAGTGCGTCAAAATCAATAAAAACTAGGCCTAACGATGAAGTGAGATTTTCTGCTGGATCACTAACCGGTTTTATTTCTTCACCGGTCTTCTCGGAATTTAGCATTGAATCAATAATTGCTTTTGAAACTCTTGGTTCAAGTTCTGCAAGAATTTCTTTTGCAGGTTCGTATTCGCCGTCTGCTGATTTTTTAATCCAGTAATAAGCAGCATCCCAGTTACGCGGAACCGTAAGATTATCAGTATGCAAAACCCCAACTACGTATTGTGCCTGCACCATTCCATCTTCAGCGGCACTCTTAAAATTATTATATGCGGCGAACGGGTTCCATTCAACTCCAATTCCATTTATTAACAAAATTGCATAGTTATATTTCGCTGAGGTAAGATTTTTGTCAGCAGCTTTTTTAATCCAGTAAACAGCCTGCGCTGTATCGGCAGGAATGCCTTCGCCCATTAAATATCTTAAACCAAGTTCGTGCTGTGCTAGTACATCGCCGGCATTTGCCTCCTGTGTAAGCTTAAATTTTTGCCAGATTTGATATGCAAGTTCAGGTCTATAAAAATAAGGTGAAGTTTGCTTTGGTCGTTTGTTTTTAAATGCAAGACTTTCTGTTGTATCCTGAGCAAAAGACTGTAACGCGCATAGAAGCACTATGGCAAGTGTAATAGTTGAAAATAATCTCAAACAGTAATCCTAAAAGCAATGTGCAAAAAAAAATCTAATTACAGAAGTAATATTAACAATAATCTTAATTTTGGACAGAATAAATCTTAGTTAAGTTTAAAGCAAATATAATTGGGTATAATAAGTTAATTCAAGTATAAAAATGTTGCGCAGTTTTAAGGAGAGAGTTCCTGTTTATGTTTTACTTTTTTTAAAGAACTTTTTCATTGGTTTAAAATAGTGTTCCTTCCAGCCTTTTTCATATTTTCGTTCATCGCCGTTTGGTAATTGAGTATGAATAAGCGTAATTTTAGTTCCGCTGTTATGCTTTTCAAAAAGGATTTCTAACCGGGAATCAGGAGCAGATTCGGGAAATTCTGTGGTGCGCCAGTTTTGCACAATTCTCCCATAGGGCTGAAGAATAAGGTTAGACCCGCTTATATATCCATCCCACGCTTTAAATTTTCCTCCCACTCTTCCATCAATTACAGCTTTCCCACCTGTAAAGTTAGAATGTACTGAACTGCTTAGCCACGAATCGTATAGCCTTTTTGCAGTTACAGGAAAATTTGCGCTTATTTTAATCACAGCTTTCATCCAAATAACTTTCTTTACCTAAGAATAAGCAAAATGTAAACATAAGGCAAATACTTTTTTTATTGGATTGATTTGTGCATTTATTAAGACTTTGGTTGTTCCTTCCACTTGATTTTACCTTCTTGTGAAATTGCTTATCAGTGCACGCTGCTCTATATTTGAGAGCAAAAAAAAATTTAATGGCACGCAGCAGGAAAGTAAAATTTATATTTATTACCGGTGGTGTCGTCTCTTCTCTCGGCAAAGGAATAACTGCCTCCTCACTAGGATTACTACTTAAACAGCGCGGCTTTAGCGTTACAATTCAAAAGTTCGATCCGTACATAAATGTTGATCCCGGTACTATGAGTCCTTTTCAGCACGGCGAAGTTTATGTAACTGATGATGGCGCTGAAACCGACCTCGATCTTGGTCATTATGAAAGGTTTCTGGACGTTAATATGACCAAAGCTAATAATACTACAACCGGGCAAGTTTATTACGAAGTTATTACTAAAGAAAGAAGAGGAGATTATTTAGGAGCAACTGTGCAGGTTATTCCGCATATTACTGATGAAATAAAAAGAAAACTTGTACGCCTGCGTGAATTAGGCGATTATGATGTTATAATAACCGAGATAGGTGGAACAGTTGGTGATATTGAAAGCTTACCTTTTATAGAAGCAATCCGTCAGCATATGCTTGATTATGGCAGAGCAAATTCTATGTGCATACACGTAACGCTTGTCCCTTACATTGCATCTGCAAGAGAAGTAAAAACAAAACCAACCCAGCACAGTGTTAAAAATTTGCTTGAATTAGGGATTCAGCCGGATGTGCTTATTTGCCGTTCTGAAAAAAGACTACAGAAAGATATCAGAGAAAAAATTGCTCTCTTTTGTAATGTTGATTCAAAAGCTGTTATATCTGCTTACGATGTTCCATCTATTTATGAAGTTCCGCTTGTTCTTCACAGAGAAAAAATGGATACTTTAGTTACCAGCCGTCTACATATGCCTGAGAAAAAAATAAAGCTTGATGAGTGGAATCATTTTGTGGAGGGAATTCGCTCGCCTATTAAAGAAGTTGAAATTGCTGTTTGCGGCAAGTACATCACTCACCTCGATGCATATAAAAGTATTATGGAAGCATTTACTCATGCAGGTGCTGAAAATCAAGCAAAAGTAAAAATAAGACCAGTAAATGCTGAAGAACTTGAAGACGGCGATTTGAAATCAATGCTTGACGGAATTTCAGGAATTTTAGTGCCCGGCGGTTTTGGTGAAAGAGGTATTGAGGGAAAAATAAAAGCCGTAAAATATGCGCGTGAAAATGATATTCCTTTTTTTGGAATTTGTTTGGGACTACAGTGTGCCGTTGTTGAATTTGCTCGTAATGTTTGCGGACTGCGTTATGCAAATAGTTCAGAATTTAAAAAAACAAAGTACAGCGTTATTGATTTAATGCCGGATCAAAAAGATGTAAAAAATATGGGCGCTACAATGCGGCTCGGTGCTTACCCTTGCAGTATTGAAGAGAACACGATGGCAATTAAAGCTTACAAAAAAAATTACATATCCGAACGGCACCGCCATCGTTATGAAGTAAATAATAAATTCAGAAGAAAGCTTGTTGACAACGGAATGGTGTTAAGCGGTTTATCACCGGATAGAGAACTTGTAGAAATAATTGAGCTGCCGGACAAACGATGGTTTGTTGCATGCCAATTTCATCCTGAGCTTAAATCGCGTGCAACAAATGCGCATCCCCTTTTCAGGGAATTTGTTAAAGCTGCTGTTGATTTTGCTGAAGATACTGAAGATAAAAAGTCTTAAATAGGATTTTGTAAATTAACTCCTCTCTTTCAATAATGAAATATTCTTCTTTGAGAAATAAATTAATTTTCAATTTCATTATTGTCTGTTCTGTTATTTTGTTTTTTCAAATAACCTTAGACGCACAACCCAAGACTTTAAAGAAAATAAGCAGCGGACTTAACTCTCTCTATAATTTTCAATTCGATTCTGCGGATAAGGACTTTCAAGATTTTATAAATTTAAATCCAGAACATCCTGCAGGCTACTACTTTAAATCATTAAAAAAACTTTGGTTCTATTTAGATAATAAAAATGAAAAGTATTTGAATGAATTTATTGATTATACCGATACCTCACTTTATAAAGCAGAATTGTATTTACAAAAAGATTCTGTCGATGTTTTCAGCTACTATATTTTGGGCTTGGTTTATTTTCAAAGAGCTGTTGCCCACACGCGCAGTGAAGAATATCTAAACTCATTATGGGCAACTAAAATGTTCCAGTATTATTTTAATAGAATAATTTCTATTGATAGCACGTATTTTGATGCATACATGTGTTTGGGCCTTTACAATTTTGCTGTATCACAGGCGCCACGTTCCTGGAAATGGGCGCTTGATTTAACAGGAATAGAAGGTGATAAAAAAGTTGGGCTTGAATATTTAAAGTTGGCTTCTAAAAAAGGAAGATATTCTAAAGTAGATGCGCAATTTTATCTGTCACAATTGTATTCAGAGTTTTTTCTGAATTTTAAAGAATCTGAAAAATACTTGAAATTTTTAGTTAATGCATATCCTAAAAATTTGCTGTTTAAATATTCACTTGGAAATTTACAGACAAAAAAATATGAGCTGAAGTCAGCAGAGAAAAATTTTAATACTGTTACTCAATCGAAGGATTCTGTTTTTATACAGTTAAAAAATTATTCCACTTTGGCTTTGGGTGATTTATTTTTTATCCGTAATAATTTTGATTCGGCTAAAACTTTTTATCATTCATTTCTTGATTCTTCAGTTGATCATCATTTAAAAGGAATTACAGCTTTAAGGTTGGGATTGTGCTATTTGTTTGAAAGAGATTCAGCTTCTGCATTAGCATATTTCGAAAAAACAGATGAAGGAAACTTAGATTTAGATGAAGATGTTTATGCAAAGCTTAGAGGTCAACAATATGTTGATGAATTTCCAGATTCACTTCAGCTTGAACTAATCAAATTTAAAAATATTTTGGATTCCGGTAAATTTAAAAATGCAATCGATTCACTTGAAAATCTAAATAAAATTGTTACTTCAGATTCGCTTAGAGCGGAGTTGATGCTTCACATAAGCGAAGCATATTATCGTTCAGGAAAATTCAAACAATCTTTTGAATATGCAGTTGGCTTGCTAAATTTTGAACATTGCGAAACGTGGGTAAAAGCATTCGCATGCTACTATTCTGCACGAGCAAGCATGGCTTTAAATAATTTTGAAGATGCTAAACTGTTCGTTGACTACGCATCAAACTACAGTGATTTCTTTTTTGAAAATAAATTAACCGACAGACTCAACGCACTTTTATACGAGCTTAATAACTGACCCAAAATAAGAATCCTTTCAAATTTGATTATTTTTTAGTGTTTCAGTAGCTTTGACAAAATTATTTTTAGAAGAACGTGTTTTCACTTGCAGTTTTTGTCTCCGGTCGTGGTTCTAACTTAAATTCAATATTAAATGCACCCCAATTGCGCAATTTAATTGAGGTAAAAGCAGTTGTCAGCAACAAAGAAAATTGCCCGGCATTCGATATTGCAAAAAAATTTTCCATACCGGTTTACGGTGTTGGTAGTAAAGAAGGATTAAAAAGTTTTGAAGAGCTCGAAAACTTATTCTTTTCACTTAAAATTGATTTAATAGTTCTTGCAGGTTTTCTAAAGTTAATTCCTGTTAATTTTATTGAATCATTCAGGTATAAAATAATAAATATTCATCCGGCTCTCCTTCCGTCATTCGGTGGTTCTGGAATGTATGGAATGAACGTTCACAGAGCTGTATATAGTTCGTCTGCACAGGTGTCCGGTGCAAGCATTCATTTTGTTGATGAAAGTTACGATACAGGTAAAATTATTGCCCAGAGGTGTGTAGATATTTCTGATATTAAGTCACCCGAAGAACTTGCCGAACGCGTTTTGAAGATTGAACATCAATTATTGCCCGATGTAATTGAAAAGTTTGCCCTTGGTAAAGTTTTTGTAGATAAAACAAGGGTAAGAGTTCTTAATTAAAGTATTTCTCTAACTTATTAATTGGTTGTTGGATTGAGCAAATCAGCGCTGATCAGCGTATACGATAAAACAGGAGTTGTTAAATTTGCCAAGGCACTGTTGGATAATAACTACAATATTATTGCTACGGGAAATACAGCTAGGCTGCTTTCATCTGAAGACATTAAAATACAGGAGGTGCAAGATTTAACGGGATTCCCTGAAATTTTTGAAGGCAGGGTGAAAACACTGCACCCAAAAATCAGCGGTGGAATTTTGATGAGGAGAGATAATCCATCAGATTTAAAGGAAGCCAAAGAAAATGAAATATTCCCGATTGATATTGTTTGTGTAAATCTTTATCCATTTAAAGAGGTATCCAAAAAACAGGATGCAACTTTGGATTTATTAATTGAAAATATTGATATCGGCGGGCCGAGTTTATTAAGAGCTGCTGCAAAGAATTTTAAGTTTGTTTCAGTAGTTACCAATCCGGATCAATATCAAACAATGATTAATGAGTTAAGTAATGGTGAAGTTTCGATTGAAACAAGAAAGAAGTTTGCTGTTGAGGCATTTTCTTTAACTGCAGATTATGATATTCATATTGCTAATGTTCTTGAGCAAAAGTTAAATTTAACTAACAATTACTTTAGAATGAGCTTTCCAAAAGTAAAATCACTTCGTTATGGAGAAAATCCACATCAGCAAGCATCAATATTCGGAAATTTTTTCGATCATTTTGAACCACTGCACGGTAAGGATCTTTCATATAATAATATTTTAGATTTGATTTCAGCTGTTGAGCTTGTGGAGGATTTAGGCGAAAACGCCTGTGCAATAATCAAACATAATAATCCTGCGGGTGCAGCTATCGGTAAGGATTCATTCGATGCATATTTAAAAGCATTAAAGTGTGATCCTGTTTCTTCTTTCGGCGGAATAGTTGCTTTTTCTTCAACTGTTGATGTAAAATTAGCTGATAAGCTCAATGAAATTTTTTTAGAGGTTGTTTGTGCACCTGATTTTACTGATGATGCAATGGTGGTTTTGGAAAAGAAAAAAGAAAGACGACTTGTTAGAAAGAAAAAATCTGTTTTAAATGAAAAATTTATTTTCAAATCCATTCCAAGCGGAATTATTAAACAGGATTACGATCGTTTTGATTTAGTTGCTGATAAATTAAATTTTGTTACTGAAAAAAAACCTTCGGAAGATGAATTGGAAGATTTGAAGTTTGCATGGAAGATTGCCAAACATACTAAATCCAATGCGATCGTATTTATTAAAAATAAAGCAACGCTTGGTGTCGGAGCCGGACAGATGTCAAGAATTGATTCTGTTAAAATTGCTAAAATGAAAGCCAATGAACATGGGTTGGATCTAAATGGTTCAGTTGCCGCATCTGATGCTTTCTTCCCCTTTGCAGATGGACTAATTGAAATTGTTAATTGCGGAGCTACTTCTGTAATTCAGCCGGGCGGATCTGTGCGTGATAAAGAAGTAATTGATGCAGCAAATAAAAATAAAATTTCTATGGTATTCACAGGTATTAGGCACTTTAAACACTAAGAGGACATATGGGCATATTTGATATTTTTTCAACTGATATTGCAATAGACTTAGGAACAGCTAACACGCTAATTTATGTAAAAGGTAAAGGAGTTGTGTTAAATGAACCTTCAATTGTAGCATTCGATAAAAGTACAAAAAGAATTATTGCACTCGGAAACAAAGCAAAAGAAATGCAGGGTAGGGAACACAAAGAAATTAAAGTCACCAGACCGATGCGTGATGGTGTGATAGCTGATTTTGAAATTGCAGAAGGAATGATAAGAGCGTTTATTAAAAAAGTTAAAGCCGGTGCAATTACCAGCAGAAGAGTTGTAGTTGCTGTACCAAGCGGTGTTACTGAAGTTGAAAAACGTGCTGTTCGTGATAGTGCGGAACACGCCGGTGCAAAAGAAGTACACCTAATTGCAGAGCCAATGTCTGCGGCAATTGGAATTGGAATTGATGTAGCTGCACCTATTGGAAGTATGATTATAGACATTGGTGGAGGAACAACAGAGATTGCGGTAATTGCTCTTTCAGGAATTGTAAATGAAGAATCAATACGTATTGCCGGCGATGAAATGAATTATGCTATTATGCAGTTCTTTAAAAGAAATCATAATATATTAATTGGCGAACGAACTGCAGAAGCAATTAAATGTGAAGTTGGATCAGCCGTGCCTTTAAGAGAAGAAATAACAATTCAGGTTAAAGGAAGAGATTTAGTTGGTGGAATTCCTAAAACTACAGAAGTTAGTTCAGTAGAAATTCGCGAAGCACTTAACGAATCTATAGTACAAATTGTAGACACAGTCCGGCAAACACTTGAAAGAACTCCGCCTGAGCTCTCCGCAGATATTTTAGATAGAGGCGTAATGCTGACCGGCGGAGGTGCATTGTTAAAAGGACTGGATGAAAGAATTAGAATGGAAACAAATTTGCCTGTGCACGTTGCAGAGGACCCACTTACTGCAGTTGTGCGCGGTGCTGGTAAAGTAATTGAAAATTTAAATGAATATTCAAAGGTACTGTTCCGAAATAGAAGATATTAATGTTTAAACTCCTTTCATACGTTTGGGATAATTTTAAAGAATATTTTGTTCTGGTAATTCTTGTAATAGTTAGTTTTGTTCTCCTTACTCAAAACAATAATCCTCAGGTACAAAAAGTTAGAGCAGTAGCTTTCGGAAGCTTTGCTGCTATCACAACAGTCGTTTACGATCTGTTTAACACAACTCAGATTAAAAGAGAAAATGAAGAATTAAGAAAAGTTAATTCAGAACTTATGCTGCAAGTTAGCGCACTCAGGGAACAGGGAATACTAAATTCTAAACTTAAAGAGTTAGCAGGGTTTAAAGACACTTCTACACTTCCACTTATACCTGCAACAGTTGTTTCAAGAACACTATCACAAACCCAAAATACAATTACTATTAATAAAGGATTTAATAATGGTTTAAAGCCCGGTATGCCTGTGATGAATCATCTAGGTTTAGTCGGTGTCATAAATTCTACTTCCGATGGTTTTGCAATAGCGCGAACATTAAAAAATATTAATTTAAAATTGACCGTTAAAAATGAACGAAGCCGCATTGATGGAATAATGATATGGGATGGTGATAATCTTGTAATAATCAATGTACCTAAAACTTTTGATTTTGAAGCGGGCGATAGAATTGTGACCTCAGAAATTAGTTCAATAATTCCCATTCCAATTCCTGTTGGAGTTGTTTCTGAAATTATTTCTGAAAAAACAGGTTTACTTAACAGAATAAAGCTTACGCCTTTTGTAGATGTTTTAAGTGTAGAACATGTTTTTATTCTTCAGTTAGTGCAAAGCGTTCAAAAAAACGAGCTGGAATTGAATTTTTACAATATGCCATGAAATTAAAATATTTTATACCCATTTTAATTTTTATTCCTGTAGTAATAATCCAGCTTACAATTATTCCTCTTATATCTATAGAAGAAGTTGCACCAGATCTGTTGTTAATCACATTAGTATATTTTTCAATAGCTTACGGGCAATTATATGGAACTTCGGTGGGAGCATTTTATGGTTTAGCTTTCGATTTAATTACAGGTAGTTTAATCGGGAGCAATATGCTAGCGAAAACAGTTGCGGGATTCACTGCAGGATATTTTTCTGCAGAAACAAAAAAGGATAAATATCTATATACTTATGCGTTCTGTTTGGTTGTATTTTTATGCGCGATAATTAATTCCTTAATATTTTCTTTCTTTTCAGTGATTGATTTTGATAAAAACTTTATTTTTGTTCTTTTTAATCATAGTATGCTGCCATCAATTTACACAACAATGCTGAGTATTTTAGTAGTTATTGTGCCTCATAGAAGGAGTTATACATGAAAACTGAATTTTTTGGTTCGTTAAAAAGAAGAGCTGTTATTTATTTTATCATCACCATTAGCACAACTGTACTTGGTTTCAGACTTTTCCAGATGCAAATTGTAAATCAGCAGGAATACGAAATAAAGTCTTCAGATAACAGTGTTAAAAGTATAGAACTGGATCCTTTGCGTGGACTTTTTTACGACCGGAACATGACTTTGCTTGTTAGTAATTCTCCTGCTTACACTTTGCGAATAACTCCCGCAGATTACGATACATCCCTAAACAAATTACTTGAAACAGTAATTGATGCAGATTCTGGATTTATAAACAATTTTTTATATAAAAATCGTGCTTACTCTAAATACTTTCCATTAAGGTTAAAAAGAGGTATCGATTTTAAAGTTGTTTCTTGGATAGAGGAAAACTCTTATAATTTGCAGGGAATTGATTACATTTTAGAATTATATAGAAACTATCCTGCTGGCATAATTGCTTCTCACGCATTTGGATATACAAAAGAAATATCCGCAGAGCAGCTTACTAAAAACAAGGAATTTTACAAACAAGGAGATTTTGTTGGATATAACGGAATTGAAAAAACTTATGAAGATATTCTTAGAGGGAAAAAAGGGTATACGTATGTTTTAGTTGATTCGAGACGTAGAGAGCTTGGGAACTTTAAAAATGGTGCAGATGATTTACCGCCAATTAACGGGCGAAGTGTCGTGCTTACATTCGATGCGGAAACTCAGCTTGCTGCAGAGAAAGAGTTAGAAGGTAAACGTGGTGCACTTGTTGCAATTGATCCTTCAACTGGGGAAATCCTTGCCTTTGTAAGTGCTCCGGAATATGATTTAAACAAATTTTCTTTTATTACTCCCAAAGATTTTATCTCCGCACTCTACAACGATCCTTCTAAACCGTTATTTAATAGAGCAACGATGTCAATCAATCCCCCGGGTTCAACTTTTAAAATGCTCTCTGCAATTGCTGCATTAGATCTTGGATTAATTACTCCTTCTTACACAATAAACTGTACTGGCGGTTTCACTTATGGTAGATTTTTCAAATGTCATGGATCACACGGAATCGTAAATGTAGTCAGCGCAATAGAAAAATCGTGCAACACTTTTTTTTATAAGCTGATTTACAAAATTGGTTTAGAGCGCTGGAAAGAGTATGCTTCAAAATTTGGATTTGGAAAAAAAACAAATGTGGATATACCTGAAGAAATTGCGGGCTTAATTCCTGATGAAAATTACTACATAAAACGATACGGTGATAATTGGCCGAAAAGTATTATGGCAAGCCTTGGTATTGGGCAAGGAGAAGTGAGCGTTACTCCATTGCAATTAGCACATTACACGGCTTTAATTGCAAATAACGGCACATCGGTTCAGCCGCATTTTGTTAAAGGATATTTGGATAAAAATACAAACGAATTAATTCCATTAAAATTTAATCCAGTTAATACAGGCGTGGATAAATCAGTAATTAAAATTGTAAAAGATGGAATGTTTTTAGTTGTAAATGGAAGAGGAACAGCCACTCATATTAAACTTGAAGATATTGAAATTGCAGGTAAAACAGGAACTGCTCAGAATCCGCATGGTGAAGACCATGCATGGTTTGTTGCATTTGCACCGTTTGATAATCCTAAGATTGCACTTGCAGTTTTAGTTGAAAATGTTGGTTTCGGTGGAACCCATTCTGCACCTATTGCCAAAAGAATTATAGAAACTTATTTGAGAGGCTTGGATCAAAAAGAAATTAAAGAGGGAAAAACAGATAACAAATTTGCAGTAAAAAATTAATACAAAGATGCGGATAGATTATAACATAAAAGATAAATTTGATTTTGGAATTCTTGCATCTGTATTGGTTTTGTTTGGATTAGGTTTGCTTGCAATTTTCAGCTCAACAGTAAATAATCCACAGGTGCAGGATAACTTTCAAAAACAGTTAGTTTGGGGTGCGATATCAGTGGTAGTATTTTTTATCACTTATTCACTGCCCACCAAAGTCTTTAAAACCGTCGCCATTCCAAGTTACTTACTTTCCATTATTATGCTGGTTGCTGTATTAGTTATCGGAAGGCAAATTTCAGGTTCTAAAAGCTGGATTATGTTTGGTCCAGTTGGATTTCAACCATCTGAGTTTGCAAAGATTGCAACTATTTTAGCAGTTGGTTGGTATCTAAGCAGAAACAACACAGATATTGATTCATTTAAAGATATAGTCATCTCACTGGCAATCGGTTTTTTCCCAATGATGCTTATTCTTTTAGAACCAGATATGGGAACTTCAATTGTTTTTATCGGAGTAATATTAACAATTATTTTTTGGAAAGGAATCAGTTCATTTTCCTTATTTGTAGTTCTTTCCCCAGCTTTTATTGCTATATCTGCTTTATTTGGGATAGCCTATTTTGTTGTGGGATTAGCTATCATAATAACATTTTTACTAGTATTTAAAAAAGATCTCTTTTTCAGTGCATCCATTTTTGGTCTTAATCTCGCAAGTGGCTTTTTTACAGATTATCTTTTAAATGCATTAAGTCCTCACCAGCAAAAACGAATACAGGCATTTATAGATCCAATGTCCGATCCATTAGGCTCGGGATACAATACGATTCAGGCTAAAGTGGCAATCGGTTCCGGCGGATTAACAGGTAAAGGTTTTTTGGAAGGGCATCAAACACAATTGCAATTTATTCCAGAGCAGTGGACTGATTTTGCATTTTGTGTAATTGGTGAAGAATTTGGATTTATTGGAAGTGTGGTTGTATTAACTATGTTCCTAATATTATTTTTAAGAATACTTAAAATCGCATACGCTACAAAAGATGAATTCTCAAGTTTAATTGTGATAGGAATTCTTTCTGTTTATTTTATTCACTTCTTAATTAATATGGGTATGGTTGTGGGCATTCTACCAGTTGTTGGAATTCCGCTTCCGTTTTTCAGCTACGGCGGCAGTTCACTTGTTGTAAATATGTTAATGCTTGGTATTGTTGAAAATATATATCGAACCAGAAAAAATTATACTTAAATAATGAATGCACTTGAAAAGTTAAATGCTGCAAATGCCAATGGTAACTATGTTTGCATTGGACTGGATACCGATCTAAATAGAATCCCAAAGCATCTTTTAAAAGAAAAAAATCCCGTTCTAGAATTTAACAAACAAATAATTGAAGCAACAAAGAGCACTGCTGCTGCCTACAAAATAAATCTTGCTTTTTATGAATGCTACGGAATTGAAGGATTAAAAAATTTAGAAAATACATTAGCTATAATACCAACGAATGTTTTGATAATTGCAGATGGTAAAAGAGGGGACATCAGCAACACTTCTGAAATGTATGCTAAATCCTTTTTCGAGCATTTTAAATTTGATTCTGCCACTTTAAATCCTTTTATGGGTAAAGATTCATTAGATCCTTTTTTAAATTTTAAGGAGAAACTGAATTTTATTTTAACCCTGACTTCAAATCCCGGCTCAGTTGATTTTCAAAAAGAAGAATTGAAAAATGGTGATAAACTTTTTCAATACACAATTAAAAAAATCTTGGAGTGGAACATTAATTCCAATTGCGGAATAGTCTTCGGTGCGACCAATTTAAATGAACTATCCAATAATTTACATTTAATAAATAACCTTCCTATACTAATTCCAGGAATTGGTGTACAAGGTGGTAATCTAAATGAATTATCAAAAACTTTGTTTGAATCCGATAAAAAATCTTTTCTTTTTAATGTAAGCAGGGGAATAATTTATAAAAGCATTAGTGAAGATTTTGCCGAGCAAGCTGTGAATGAATTAGATAATTTGAATAAGATAATTAAAGCAAATAAACGATAAATTATTAGTCTTTTCAAAATCCAATCAGTAAATTTTTAGGTATTGAATTATATGTTTACTCTATTTATAAATGATTTTATGTTGCAAACTGAACGCATCAAATGAAAAAATCAGATGAAGATTAAAGAAAAAATTGTATACGAAATTTGGAAAGATGGAAAATTTAGGGAAACACTTACTACTTCCGATTCGCAGGCAATTGAAGTTGTTGATAGCGGTACGCAAAATAAAGATTTAGCCGGCCCCGATTTTTTGAATGCCAGAATAAAATTCGGAAATATTACTTATCTCGGCGATATCGAAATTGATTCGAAACATTCAGATTGGAAATCGCACGGACATTATTTTGATAAGAAATTTAGCAAAGTAATTTTGCACATCACACTATCCAACGAAAAACATCAACCTTTTGTTTATACAAAAGACAAAAGAAAAGTACATTCAGTTTGTCTGTTAAATTTTATTGATGAATCCATTGGCAAAACTCTTCTTCGAGCTGTTCAAAATGAATTGAAGAACAGAACATTTAACATGCCATGCAATGATAGGAATTCTACAATACCCAAGAAAGAAAAAGTAAATTTTACAATTGAACTTGGAATAGAAAGGTTTCTAAATAAATCGCGTAAGGTATTAGAACGTGCAAAACAGATGATTTATCTTAAAGAGATGAACATTAGAGAACCAATCGTTCGCTATGATTTTGGGGAAGATTTTACAAACAGAAAATTTAAACCGAAAGATTTTTCAAATGCTGTAATCTGGCAGCAAATTATATATGAAATGATTTTTGAAGCACTAGGTTTTTCAAAAAATAAGGACTTAATGTTAAAACTTGCTCAAGCAGTCAATGTGGAATATTTACTCAAATTTGTCGAGCAGGAGAATTTTTTGCAATTAATTGAAAGTGCACTTCTGAACGTAAGTGGATTAATTCCGGAAAAAATTTCATTTAAAGAAGAAAGATGCTCTGAGTATATTAGAGAAGTAATTGAGATTTGGGATAGCGCTAAATCGGATTATGATGGGATTTATTTTAAGCAGGAGCAGTGGAATTTTTTCAAGCTACGTCCTCATAATTTTCCAACAATAAGAATTGCAGGTGGTGCCCGTTTACTTCATCAATTATTGAATGAGAAGTTATTTGAAGACTTGATTGAACTTTTTGCAAAAGAAAGCGATCCAAAAGATTATTCGGCCCACTTACGCAACTTATTAGTAGTAGAGGCTGAAGGATTTTGGTCCGATCATTATACTTTTGATAAACCGGCTAGTGAAAAACTAAATTATTTTGTTGGGATATCGAGAGTAGATGAAATAGTTGTAAATGTTTTGCTTCCGGTCTTATCAATTTATTTTGAAATATTTTCCAAAACTGATTCAGTGCGCAGGGTTAAAGAACTTTATATTAATTTTAATCAAAAAACATCTAACCAATTGGTTGATCAGGTAAACAGTACGCTCATGTTAGGACGAACTAAAGAAAGAAGTATTTGTTACCAGGGAATGATTGAATTGTTTAGAAACTATTGTGTAAAGGAGAAATGTTTGGAATGTAAAATTGGAACGAAAATTTTTAATTGATTTTTTTTAATTTTCGCTTGTTAGATTTTTAATCTCATCTCGAATTTTTGCAGCCCGTTCGTACTCTTCATTTTCAATTGCTTCTCTTAACTTGTTCTGCAGCGTAGCCAATTTAGTTTCTTTTGTAACAGGTTTTTTACTTTTCCCGGATGAAGGAGTTAAATTTGAAATTCCTGTTTCTTCACTGCTGTCATCAGAAGGAACAAATGCAGCAGCCTGCAAAACAGAACCCGAGACAAAAATGGGAGCTTGTGCACGCACTGCGAGTGCAATTGCATCACTCGGGCGTGCATCAATTTCCTGAGTAAATCCTGATACTTCTAAAATAATTTTTGCATAAAAAGTATTCTCACGTAGCTCATCAACAATTACTTCCGTTACAGTCGCTCCCAGGTTATCGGTTAGCTGCTTTAAAAGATCGTGCGTTAAAGGGCGGGGAGGTTTTATTCCTTCAATCTCTAAAGCAATAGCTTGCGCTTCAAAGGCACCAATTATTATGGGTAGCCGCTTGTTTCCTTCCATTTCTTTAAGCAAAATAGCATACGCTCCCCCGGTTGATGGACTTGATGATAAGCCTAATATTTCACATTGCACTTTCTGCAAAAAATACTCCTTTACTTTGCCTTTTTAATCTCTTCAGTTAAGACAGGTAGAACTTCAAAAATGTCACCTGCAATTCCATAATCGGCAACATTAAAAATTGGTGCATCTTTATCCTTATTTATTGCAACGATATATTTTGATGATGACATACCTGCAAGATGTTGTATAGCACCTGAAATTCCACAAGCAACATATAAAGTGGGAGAAACAGTTTTTCCTGTCTGCCCAACCTGCTCACGGTGTGGTCTCCAGCCTGCATCAACAACTGCTCTGGATGCTCCGACAGCGGCGCCGAACGCATCAGCAAGCTCTTCAACCAGATGGAAATTTTCGGGACCTTTCATTCCTCTTCCGCCAGAAACAATTATATCTGCTTCTGCTACATCCAGTTTTCCTTCAGCCTTTTTAAATTCTGAAACTTTCGAACTAAGATTCGGCGAGCTGATTTCTCTCTCTTTTATTTCAGGTTCTGTAGAATTATCAGAAGGCTCGGCTTTAAAGACATTTGGTCTGATACTAATAATTTTTTTATCGGTAGTTAATTTCACATCGACCAAAGCTTTACCTGCGTATATTGGTCTTGTTGCAACCAGATCATTAGATGAATCTACTTTTATACAATCCATTAAACATCCTGCTTCCAATTTAACTGTAATCCTGGGTGCAAGATCTTTTCCCATTGCTGTGTTTGAAAAAATCAATACATCTGCTTTGGTTTCATTTGCATAGTTACTAACAGCATCTGCATAGGCAGAAGAGGAGTAATTTTGCAGATCATTATTTTTAAGATGAATGATTTTGCTTACACCGAATTTTGCTGTTTCATTCAAATTGTTTATTTCGCCTCCAACAACTACAGCTTCCGATTCGCAACTAAGTTCAGTAGCAAGTTTTGCTGTTAAGCTTACAACTTCAAAAGCCGACTTCTTTAAAGTTCCCTCCCTTTGTTCGAGAACTGCGAGTATTTTTTTTGCCATTTTTAATCTGGCTTCTGGCTGTAGATAACCGCCTTTTGCCATGGCAGGAAGCAATGCATTGATCGTAAATGCTTCTACTTCCGGCAATAATTCATCCAAATCTTTTTGCTGAAGTTCCGGCACCAATGCCTTTTGATACCAGGCAGCGGCTGCAAAATAAGGTAATCGATTGGCG
>CBDUAV010000046.1:0-21571 GCA_965365225.1 uncultured Ignavibacteria bacterium
TTACCCAGTTTTCATAAAATTCAACCATTTGTGCAGATGTTTTTTCTGACTTATCAGATTTAAAGAACTGATACATCTTTTTATCTTTTATAAACATTTCGCTTGAAGCAACATCAAGTGCAATTGCAATTTCATCGCCAACTTTATAACCGGTTTTATTTATTGCTTCAAGAATGACTTCAATTGCTTCATCATTAGATTTTAAATTTGGAGCAAAACCACCTTCATCGCCGACCGATGTATTCAATCCTTTCGACTTTAAAACTGAACTTAAAGCGTGAAAAGTTTCAGCCCCCATTCTAAGAGCTTCTGCAAAACTTGTTGCACCAACAGGCATTATCATAAATTCCTGAAAATCTACAGTGTTATCAGCATGCGATCCGCCATTTAAAATATTCATCATTGGAACCGGAAGCGTGCGTGCGCTTGTTCCACCAACATATCTGTATAAAGGAAGCGTGAGTGTTTCTGCAGCAGCTTTTGCGCATGCAAGTGAAACACCTAAAATTGCATTTGCACCAAGATTCGATTTATTTTCTGTCCCATCTAAATTAATTAACTGCTGGTCTATTGCAACCTGGTCTGCTGCATCCAGTTCAATTATCTGATCTGCTATTTTTTCATTTACATTTTCAACAGCTTTTAAAACACCTTTACCATTGTAACGACTTTTGTCTCCATCTCTTAGTTCAACAGCTTCATGTTCTCCAGTAGAGGCTCCACTTGGTACTGCTGCTCTGCCAATCACTCCACTTTCCAGCATTACTTCAACTTCAATAGTAGGATTGCCTCTTGAATCTAATATTTCTCTTGCCAACACATCAATTATAGTTGTCATAATTTTCTCCTGAGTATATGATATTCTGATTTATAAAATTTTGGATGTGAAAATTACCCAAAGGGGTGCGAAAATGAAAATGATAAAAAACCGTTAAAAAGTCTAATTGTAGTCTGAAGCATTTGAACTGAACTTTTGTAAATCACCTCCGGTAGGATACTGAAAAACTCTTAGATCAAAGTGTGGAACTACCGCAAGAATATGATCAAAAATATCCGCCTGAATATCTTCATATTTTCCCCACTCGATAGTTTTAGCAAAAACATAAACTTCAATTGGCAGACCGTTTTCACCCGGATCAAGATGACGAACTAAAAAAGTTAATTCCTGGTGAACATCGCTTCTTTGCTTCAGATAAGCTTTCAGATATGCTCTAAATGTACCAAGATTAGTCATCCTTCTTCCATTAACAAGTTCCTGTATATCTACGTTCTGCTCTTTATTGGATTCTTCAACTTCATTTTCCTTTTTTTCAATATAATCTTTAATTAAATGAAATCGTTTATACTTTTTAAGCATTTCTTCAGAACAAAACTTAATACTGGAAACATCAATATAAATTGCACGCTTAATCCGCCTTCCGCCGGCAAGCTGCATACCACGCCAGTTTTTAAATGATCCGTCTATCAATTTGTGAGTTGGAACTACGGAAATTGTTTTATCCCAATTTTGAATTTTTATTACATTCAGTGAAACATCAATTACATCACCATCTGCTCCGTATTTTGGAGCTTCAATCCAATCTCCTTTTCTGACAAGATCATAAAACGAAATTTGCATGCTTGCAACAAAGGAAAGAATTGTATCCTGGAATATTAATATGATTATTGCGGTCATTGCACCAATTCCCGTGACTATTCCCCAGGGACTTTGACCCGTCAGGATACCGATGATTGTAGCTACACCAATAACCGACAGAACAATCATTACAACCTGCAAGTATCCTTTAATTGGTTTATCTCTGAACTTCGAGCTTTTTTCATAAATATCATTAAATGATGAAAATGCTGAATTGATTGCCATTAGAATTAAGATGATTATCAGGCACTCAGTTACAGTTTCAATCAAATTAGCAGCAGAGGGAATTAAGTATGCAAACTCGTGAATAATAATCACAGGGGTAATATCAGCCAGACGATTCAATAATTTTTTGTTAAGCAAGATATCATCGAATTCAGTTTTGGTTTTCTTTACAATTCTTCTAATAACTACAACAAAGACCCTCTTAGTAATAACATATCCAAGGTATGCTAATAAAAGTACGCCGACAAACTTAAGATTGTAATAAATAACAGGATATTGCTGTAACCAGTTTTTAATATCGTCTAATATTTGTTCCATTTATACTGAAAATAAAATCAAAATTTCTTGTTCAAATATATCATACAATAAAGCTATTGACAATTATTGAAATTCAGTTTAAGTTTGTTATGAGCATATGCTCATAATTAAATATTTTGTATGGCACGACCGAAAAAACATAGAAAAATTCATTGCAATCCTGCTGCTTTTTACTTTAAACCGCGTGGTATTCCAATGCACAACCTCGATGAAATAACAATTGATCATGATGAGCTTGAAGCTTTGAGGCTTGCAGATATACTTAAAAAATCTCACGAAGAAGCTGCTGAAAAAATGAAAATATCCAGAGCAACTTTTGGAAGAATAATCAGCAGAGCAAGACAAAAATCTGCAGAGGGAATATTAAATGGCAAGGCAATTCGTATAAGCGAAGAGCCGGAAGAATATTCAAAATTAACAAAAGCAGTTTATTGTAAAGGATGCGGTCGCCACTGGAATTCTAAATTAAACCACGGAGGATAAAATGAAAATTGCAGTTGCAACTAATAACCAGCACAGAGTTGCTGGACATGCTGGAAGATGTAAAGGCTTTATGATTTATGATACAGACGATTCGAAAATTAAAACAAAAGAATTCAGAGAAAACACTTTTACGCATCATCGTCAGAGGCTTCATCACGAGGGACAACATCAGGACGGACATGGTCACGGTGGAGGACAGGGACATAAACGATTAATGGAAGGAATTGGAGATTGCAAATATCTAATTTTTCAATCAGGCGGGTGGCGGATGATTGAAGATTTAAAAGCAAATAATATACAGCCAATAGTGACAGATGAAAAAAATGCAGATGATGCTGTTCAAAAGTTCATTAAAGGTGAACTTGAAGAAATAGAAGCAACCGGCTGCGGTGAACACGAGCATTATCAATAAATCAGTTTATACAGGAGTTCCGCTAAGACCGGAACTCCACTTCTCCTTTAGTTAATTTAATCTTCCAAGAATATTGTATATTCGCATTTCATAAACCAACTAAATTTTTGCCGAAAATGGACAAACCTAAATACAGTGCATATGTTGCCTGGATTGCTATCTGTATCATTTGGGGAACTACTTATCTCGCTATTCGCGTGGGTGTTGCAGAGCTTCCGCCTATGCTTTTTGCTGGAGTTAGATGGATTGCCGCTGGAGTAATTTTACTCATTCTATTAAACTTACGCGGTCGTTCCTTACCGAGAGCAAAAGACCTTAAACAGCTTGCGATAGTTGGAATTCTCTTACTTGGAATTGCCAACGGTTTAGTTGTAGTTGCAGAGCAATGGCTGCCCAGCGGATTAACTGCATTAATTATAAGTACCCTGCCTTTCTGGATGGTTGGTTTAGAATTTATTTCGGCTAAAGGACCAAAAATTAATTTATTTATTATAATTGGTTTACTACTAGGTATAGTTGGAACAGTGATTATTTTTACCAGGGACTTAGATATTACAGTTGATTTTAACATATTCCTCGGTGGACTTTGTTTATTAGGTGCTGTTATTTCATGGTCATTTGGAAGTATCTATTGGAAGTACAAACATGTTGATGTTGATCCTTTTATGGGTGCATCTGTACAAATGCTTATTGCAGGTATTCTTCAAACTGCATTAGGATTTATTCTTGGTGAACATAATGTATTCGAGCTTACTCAAACCGGATTTTTTGCTTTAGGTTATTTAATTGTATTCGGTTCAATTTTTGGGTACGCATCTTACATTTATGCTGTAAAACATCTTCCTCTATCGCTTGTATCAACTTATGCATACATCAATCCAGTAATTGCACTATTGCTTGGATGGTACATTCTTAGTGAACCGTTAACAATAACGGTTATTATAGCTGCGGCACTGATTTTTGGCGGTGTTGTGCTTGTTAAAAGAGGTAGTTCCATTGCTGCATCAAAAAAATAAATTGTAATCTTACTCACAACTTCGATGAAGCATAATTTTATATTTTTCATAATAAAATCTTAGAAAAAATGAAATATTTAGTTTTAGTAATCATTTTAATAATTAGTATTAGTGCTCGTAGTACTGCTCAGTCAAATAAAATCGATCATTCCATTTTTGATAAGCTCCTTAAAGAAAATGTGAACAAAAAAGGAATGGTAGATTATAAAGCATTTCAGAATAACAAATTATTTGAAGAATATCTTAATCAAATTGCTGCTGCAGATTTGAGTAAAACTGAAACTGATGAAAAACTTGCATTTTATATTAATGCCTACAATGCACTTACAATAAAAAATGTTTTAAATAATTATCCAATAGACTCGCCGATGGATGTTGATGGTTTCTTTAATGGAAAGAAATTTAATATCTCAGGAATGGATCTTACTTTAGATGAACTTGAACATAAATATGTTCTTCCGATTGATAATGTGCTTCCACATTTTGGATTAGTTTGCGCTGCGGCTAGCTGTCCGAAATTAATTAGAACTGCATATTTGGGAGAAACTGTTTACAATCAGCTTAAAGAAAATGCAAGAGTTTTTTTAAATGATTCATCCAAAAACCGTTTGGATAAGGAATCAAAAGTTCTTTATTTATCCTCAATCTTTAAATGGTTCAGAAAAAGCTTCGAAGAAAAATTTGGATCGCTGAAAGAAACCGCTAAGCATTTTATGGAAACTAACGACAGAAAGTTTCTGAATGAATATGAAGTTGAAATTAAGTTTCTCAAATATAATTGGAAACTTAATTCGCAGTAATCTTGCACTCTTCTGCAAATTGAAATATCTTTAAAAAGTCATATTCAATAAACCTCTTGTTACTTTAAAGTTGAAAGGAAATTACATGGAGACATACTATAAACCGGAAGATTTACCTAAATTTGGTGATATAAGTGAAGGTGCACCAGAGCTCTGGAAGAAATTCAGTGATTGGTACGGAGCAGTGTTTCAGACCGGGGCATTGAGTGAAAGAGAAAAAGCACTAATCGCACTTGCTGTTGCTCATGCTGTTCAATGTCCTTATTGTATTGATGCATATACGCAGGAAAGCTTGGCAAAAGGTGCCGATCTTGAACAGATGACAGAAGCAGTTCACGTTGCGTGTGCAATTCGAGGCGGTGCATCTTTGGTTCATGGCGTGCAGATGAAAAATGTAAATACAAAGCTCACTATGTGAGTGTAAACCATTGGAAAGGTAATAATGGAAGCCAGATATAAAAGCATGAAAGCTTTTGGGGAGACGCTTGCAAACGCAAATGAGCAGTTAAAAATAATAAATAACGAATCGAAGCTGCCACACTTTGATGAAAAGTTTGAAATGGTTGGCGAAGGTCAGCTACATGCAAGCAATATAGAAATTATGCAGGTGAATGTTGGAAAAATGTGTAATCAGGTTTGCAAACACTGCCATGTTGATGCAGGTCCGGACAGAAAAGAAATAATGACAAAGGAAACTATGCAATTATGTATCGATGTTTTGAAACAGTCGGAAATTCCGACCGTTGATCTAACAGGCGGTGCACCTGAATTGAATCCTAGCTTCAAATGGTTTGTTGATGAAATTAAGAAACTGGATAGACATGTAATCGTTCGTTCTAATCTCACGATACTTGAAGAGAGCGGCTTCCACGATTTTTCTGAGTTTATGGCAAATCACAAAGTTGAAATAGTATCATCATTGCCTTTTTACAAAAAGACATTTACTGATAAACAGCGCGGTGATGGTGTTTTTGATAAATCTATTTCGGCAATAAAAAAATTAAATGCTTTTGGTTATGGACAAGAAGGCACCGGACTTATTTTCAATTTGGTTTATAATCCTGTTGGTGCATTTCTACCACCATCGCAGGAAGGATTAGAAAACGATTACAAAAGAGAACTGTTAAATAATCACGGAATTGTTTTTAACAGTCTCTACACAATTACAAATATGCCAATAAGCCGGTTTTTAGATTATCTCATTCAATCAGGAAATTATGAAAGCTATATGCAAAAACTGGTAGATTCTTTTAATCCTATCGCAGCAACAAATGTGATGTGTAAGTTTACAATTTCAGTTGGATGGGATGGACAGTTATTTGATTGTGATTTTAACCAGATGCTCGAAATGAATATGGATCACGGCGCACCCAATCACATAAAAGATTTTGATATAAAAAAAATTGAAAATAGAAGAATAGTAACTGCACAACACTGCTACGGCTGTACAGCAGGTGCTGGATCTAGTTGTGGTGGTGCGACAGCCTAAAGATTCATTAAGGGAAATTTTATATGCATTCCCAAATTATGGCAAAAATGAATATTGAATCACTGATTAAAAAAGCAAAGAAGAACATATACGTAATAATTTCCCAAAACGAGCTAAATAACCTTCTTTCCTCCAGTAAATTAATACAAGAAAAGGAATCACACATCTCCGGTAAAATCCGTCTGCTGAAATTTAATGGTGAATTGCTAATACAGGAAAAAACCGACAAAGATGAATTATTAATTAGATTAATGAAAACAAAAGAAGAAGCAGACTATTTTATAAAAGAAAGACTGGAAATTTATGACAAAATGTGGGATGGGTGCGGGTGTAAGGTTGATTATTATAATTGAAAATTAAATATTAATTAGTTACCCGTACCTGAAAATATTTTCTCTGTATCCAAAAAGAAACATTAACAAGACTTATAAGCACTGGTACTTCCACCAAAGGACCGATAACTGCCGCAAATGCTTCACCGCTATTAATTCCAAATACTGCAATTGCAACTGCAATGGCAAGCTCAAAATTGTTGCTGGCTGCCGTAAATGAGAGTGTTGCAGATTTTTCGTAATTAGCACCAACTTTTTTACTCATGTAAAATGAGAACAAAAACATAATAACGAAATAAATCAATAACGGGATTGCAACTCTTACAACATCCAGGGGAATTTTTACAATGTATTCCCCTTTAAGTGAAAACATAACAATAATAGTAAAGAGTAATGCAATTAAAGTAACCGGACTTATTTTAGGAATGAATTTTGTACTATACCAAACTTTATCTTGTAATTTAATCAAAGAGAAGCGTGTAATAATTCCCGCAATAAACGGAATTCCCAAATAAATAAATACACTTTCAGCTATCTGTCCTATAGTAACATCAACAGCAGTCCCTTCCAGTCCAAACCACGTGGGTAAGATTGTAATAAACACATAGGCGTAAACAGAGAAGAATAGCACCTGAAAGATCGAGTTGAATGCAACCAAACCCGCGGCATATTCCGAATCACCTTTTGCAAGCTCATTCCATACAATAACCATTGCAATGCAGCGTGCAAGTCCAATCAAAATTAGTCCGTACATATAACTTGGTAAATCACTTAAAAGCATAATTGCTAAAAAGAACATCAATATCGGTCCAATTATCCAATTTTGAACAAGTGATAACAAAAGGATTTTCCAATCGCGGAAAACCTTGCCTAGCTCTTCATACTTTACTTTTGCGAGCGGTGGGTACATCATCAGGATTAATCCAATTGCAATGGGGATATTAGTAGTTCCAGCTTGAAATAAATTCCAGAAATCTACAATGGAAGGAAAAAGGTATCCTGAGAACACACCTATAAACATTGCCAGAAATATCCAGAGTGTGAGAAATCGGTCTAAAAATTTCAATCTGACTTTTGATGGTGAAATGACTCTTACTTCCCTATTAAATATTTAATTAAATAATATAATCCGTGAAAATCTGTTCCATCCGTTTTATACGTGTTCTATTTCTCTCTCATAAAATATATTAAACTCTTTTCTGATCTCTTCTCTCACTCTACGATAAACAGGCATAACTTCTTCTTCTGTTCCAGTTGCATCTGCAGGATCATCAAAAGGAATGTGCAGCTGCATTTTTACATCCCCTGTAAAAACCGGACATCTTTCTCTTGCAATATCACAAACAGTAAATACGTAATCAAATGATTTATCCAAATACTTATCAATATTTTCCGGCGTACCACTGCTAATATCAATCCCTATTTCGTTCATAGCTTTTACAGCAAAAGGATTTACCTCGTTGGCTGGCTTTGTACCGGCGGAATAAACTTCCAATTTTTCATTAAGTGACTTAAGATAGCCTTCAGCCATCTGGCTGCGGCAGGAGTTACCAGTGCATAAAATTAGTATTTTCATTTTTACTTTTTATATCCAACAACCGTAATACTAAAAATACCAACATTCTTGTTCTTAAAGTTTTCAATATCAAAATCGCTTAAAAATTCTCTAAGCACATTTTCGGGAAGTTCAATTACTTTTGTTTTTTTGATTTCAACATTTTCAAAACCAGCACTAGCTATGGCACTTAAATAATCTTTTTGCTGTAATGCACCTGCGACACAACCAGCATACATTTCAGCTGACTTTTTCAATCCAGCAGGTAACTCACCTTTTAACACAATATCCGAAACACAAAAATGAGCTCCTGGTTTAAGCACTCGATAAATTTCTTTAAAAGCAGTTCCTTTGTCTGGGACTAAATTCAGCACGCAATTACTGATTACAACGTTTGCGGAATTACTTTCCAGCGGCATGTTTTCAATTTCTCCAAGTTTAAATTCTACATTTGTAAAACCAACTTTACTTTTATTTACATTTGCTTTATCAATCATCTCCTGTGTAAAATCCAAGCCAATTACTTTACCTTCATCGCCCACAATCGAACGGGAAACAAAAACATCATTACCTGCACCGCTTCCCAGATCAACTACTGTATCGCCTTTTTTAATTCCGGCAAATTCAGTTGGAACACCGCAGCCTAATCCAAGATCTGCATCTTTTAAATAGCCGTCAAGCTTTGAGTAATCATCCTGAAAGATGGTGTAATCAACAATTTTATTTGAAGTGCCGCAACAACCGCAACCTTTTTCCTGTTTGGATGCAATTTCACCGTACTTCTCTTTAACTACTTTTTTAATTTCTTCTGAAGTTTGCATGTAAATTCTCCTATTTTATTAACAACTACATACTATTGAGAAAAGTTTATCAAGTTCTTTTTTTGCTTTTTGAAGTGTTTTATTATTTACGCAGTAACAGACTTTAGGTCCTTCAATTTCACCCTGAATTAATTCAACACGTTTCAATTCCTTTAAATGCTGCGAAACTGTGGCTTGTGCAAGCGGAAGTTTCTCGACAATATCCCCGCACATGCATACATCCATCTCGGTAAGTATTTTTAAAATTCTTATTCTGGCTGGATGTGAAAGTGCTTTTGCTATATCAGCCAGCCATTTATCGGATAGTGTAAATTCTTCTGTTTTTGCAACTGCCATTTTAATTCTTTTATCGTTCATCGTAAATATACGATAGAAAAATGTGCTTGTCAAGAGAAAATAATATTTTTCAATGGGTTCTAATTACAGATGGTTTGATAGCTTAGCTAAGCAATCAATAATGCTTGTTCCAAGGTTAAATTGAAGAATTTTCCGCTCATTATCAATCAACGCCTGCCTATCACCCAATGACTGTGCTTTAATTAAAGTTCCAAATGAAATGGAAGATTTCTCTTCACCGGCATTATCAGGAATTGGAACATCTTCAGCAGCATCAGCTAGTATTTGAATAAATAATCCATTCCCACCATCACCTTTGTGCAACTGTCCTGTTGAGTGAAGAAATCTTGGACCATAGCCGAGTGTTGTCGCAACTTTGTACTTTTGCAGTATTTTTAACCTTAGCAATTGGAGTTTCTGCCAGGTTTTTTCATCGGGATTTAAATAAGCTTGAATTGAAACATAACTTTTACCTTTTTCAGATGATGAGAGAAACTCATTCAAAACGTCTTTTAATTTTTTTGATTTTACATTACCATAGACTTTAATTCCATCTTCAATAATTGCAGGATTTAATGAAGGTAATTTGCCTTTCTCAGAATACTGCTTCATCATATTGCGTGCAGCTACTTTTGCAGACTCAACATTCGGCTGATCGAATGGTTGAACATTAAGTACATAACCAGCTATAGCTGTTGCAAATTCCCATCTGAAAAATTCACTGCCCAAATCGTAGCTATCATCAAAAGTAAATTCTATAACAGGAAATCCGGCGGCTTTTAACGCTTCAACTTTTTTATCGAACGTTGAATCGCCTCTTAATTTCAAATTAACAAATGCTCTATCTTTATAATAATATTCCGGTATGTTTATTAATTCAAGATCAACAGGTAGTATTCCTTTACCATCTTTACCTGTGCTCTCCGCAATAAGCTGTTCTAACCAGGCACCAAAGAATTCAATTTGTGGCGAACTTATAATGGTTAATTTATCAACTCCTTTAGTGGCGAGTGATCCGATGATTGCACCAAGTGCAGCAGATTTGTTATTTTGAAGATCAGGAACTTTACTTTCTCTAATGACCCCTCCTGCCCTTGAAAATAATTTTTCCAAATCAATCCCAATTAAAGCTGCCGGAACTATTCCAAAAAGTGAAAGAGCTGAAAATCTGCCGCCAATATCCGGATCGTTCAAAAATATTTTTCTGAAATTTAAATGCTTAGCCTGCAACTCTAAACCGCTCCCGGGATCAGTTATTGCGATAAAATTCTTTGAGGCTTTTTCTCTTCCAAGTTTTTTTAATGCACTGTTGAAGAAAAATTTCATAAATGAAATGGTTTCAATCGTTCCCCCTGACTTAGTAGATACTATATACAATGTTTTTGATGCATCAAATTCTTTTTCATATTTTAATACAGCTTCGGGGTGAGTGCTGTCCAGAACATGTAAATCTAAATATCCGTTCTTCACTCCAAATGTTAAACGAAAAACTTCTGGAGCCAGACTTGAACCACCCATCCCCATAATCAGAGCTTGAGTAAATCCGGCAGTTCTTATTTCTTCAACAAAAGAATTAATTTCATTAAACTTTTTTTTCGTCACATCAATACAATCGAGCCAGCCCAGTCTGTTTGATATTTCCGTGGGATCATTTTTCCAAACAGTGTAATCTTTCTTCCATATACGGTTTACTATTTGGTGTTTGCTAAGAGATGCAAAATATTTTATCACATCGTCTTGATGTTCGCCTAAAAATACTTTCATTAAACTTCCTTATTACTAGAATATCCTAAAGCCCGCTTCCCCAATTTGCTGCTTTATTTTCTAAATTGATTTCTACTTTTTTATAGAGTTTATTATTTGTATCACCTTCAGGTAGAGCACCGAATGATAAAACTTCAGTCGGACAGTTCACAACACAAGCAGAACAGCGTACGCATTCAACGTCGTTCATTGGAATTCCCTTGTTGGCGTAATTCATAACATCAATACCCATGTGACAAACCTTTGTGCAGATGTTGCAGGAGATACATTTCTTCTTTTCTGAGAAAATTCTGTATTTAGAAAACCTTGTGTAAATATGCATTAATGCTGCAAGCGGACATCCAAACCTGCACCAAACTCTTCCGCTTAAAAAGAAGTAAACTCCAACTCCGAGTACTCCAGCAAATATAACATCAATTCCCACATAGTATATTTTATGAACCACCTCACTTATCTCACCTACACTTTGATTAATAATCGGAACCTCAATGTTGTAAAGAACTGATATTAATTTTATTGCGGTAATGATAAAAGCAGCAAGCAAAGCCCACTGCCCGAAATTTTCCCATTTCTTTGCTTTTGGTCCATGTGGCGCAAGAGTTCTGTATTCATCGCCAAGAGTTTCTGCCATTGCACCGCACGAGCAAATCCATCCGCAGTAAGCACCTTTGCCCCATTTATAAATTATAAAAGGAATGATTACAAAAGATTGAATCAGACTGAACACAAGCCAGAAAGTTGTAATGTTCGATCCGTATAAATTAAAAAAGAATAATGGCCACGCAAGTATGAATCCATACGACCGCCAGTAGCTTTCATTTGGGAAAACCTGGCTCATTACAAATCCATCTGGACTGCCAAGCATTCCAGCTTTTCCGAGCGTAGGAAAAATAATTTCAGGTAGAATAAACAACGGTATTGCTTGAATCAAGATTAAGATCCAGGTTTGCAGTTTAATATAGCGCGTTGGTTTCATTTTAATTCTTCTTATACCGAAGATTAAAATAGTTAATGAATATAAACCCGTATACCAAAACGACTGAGATTTGCCAAATAGATTTAATCCAAAATAACGTGAACTAAAAAATATAAAGGCAAAAAACGCTGCAATAAAAATGAAGTATGTATATTTAAATGTTTTCCAATCTAACGTGAAGGTTTTGTAATTGTCCTTTATAAATTTGATAAGCAAATACAAACCAAGCAGTACTGCTGCTACAAAACAAAAATATGCAACAGTTGCATTAATGTACTTTGTTGCATTCCAGACTTTTATCTGATCTGAAAATAGAGTTGAAAAAAGAACTATGGGCAAGGATAAAAATTTATTCCAGAAATCTGCAGTAAAAATCGAGCTGAAAATTTCTCCAAACGAATTAAGCTTTCCGAAAAAGTGGCTATAAAAATCTTCGCTACTTTTTCCAAAATAAATTACTCCCGAAACAAGAATTAAAAGCAGAAACTGAAGTTTACCCGTAATTGAAAGATCCCCCTCCATTTTTATATTGCTTCGCTTGAAAAAATCAAAAGGTAACTCCCTCCCAATCATGGTAAATACCATAGAGTTTTTTAATTCAACTTCATTTTTATCTCCCTTAATTAATACAACAGAATCATTCTTTATTTCCTTTACATAGCTTTGCATCATAAGTTTAATTTTACCATTAGAGATAAGTCTATTAAGTTTTTCAACATTTCCCTCTTTCGGTCTGGAGAATTCCGGTTTGCGGTAAGAGATAGTAACAGAGTCCGCATAGTCTGCAGTAGCGATTGCAGTTTCCAATGCTGAATCACCGCCACCAACAACTAAAACATCATGCCCTTCTGCATCAGCAGGATCAAAAAGGCGATTAAAAACTTTGGGTAGTTCTTCACCCGGGACATCAAGCATTCGAGCATTTCCCGATTTTCCAATTGCCAGAATTACTCTAAGTGCTTTGTAGTTATTCTTTTTTGTATAAAGTTCAAAGAAATTGTTTTTCTTTTCAATCTTTTCAACCATTACATCTTCTTCAAGAGGCAGGTCAATTCTCTTCACTTGTTGGTAAAGATCATCCAGAAGTGATTCTTTTGTACCATCCTGTATTTTTAGATCTGCTTGCTGGTTGTAGTCCTCCGGCTCTGCAAAAATCGGTTTTGCTTTTGGGAAATTTATTATTGTGCTAAAACGTTGTGCGGATTCTAAAATTTTGAAGTTCAAATTTTTCTTTGATGCTTCCAAACCTGCCGAAATACCAGCCGGACCTGCCCCAACGATAACTAAATCAAATACTTCAAAATCGGTTTTTTCTTTTCGCTGATTGATAAACGATGCATCATTTATAATTGTATCAATAACTTTTTTCCCACCTTCTGCAGCAAGTTTTAACAGCGGTATTCCGGTAAGATCACCAGCAATATAAATTCCTTTTACAGATGTTTCGCCGTTTTCATCAATCTCGGGATAGCGTTCCACTTCTCCCGCGGGTGCATCCTTTTGAAGCCAATTAAAATATTGTGAAGTTATAGAAGTCATAAATAATTACAATTCACTTAAAATAAATTACTACAAATATTATTTAATTGTTAAAGATAGTTTGTTATAATAGAGTAATCAATCTATTTTTCCTTAATAAATAAAAGTGTAAGGAACTTTACTTTCAATTGAAAAAAATTGATGCTGCAATCATTGTACTAGTTTTAATTTGGAGTGTTCTGGCAGGTTACTTTGCTTTAAATGATTTAAATATTTCAGAGACGATTGTAAATCCGCGAACAGGATGGGCAAAACTTTTAGAGCAGTATGGCGAATTGCCAGGCGCAGTTGTAGTTATTTTCGGAATTTTAATTTTCAGCATTCAATTTAAAAAATCATCTGTTATATTATTTATAGCCATACAATCAATATTGGTGATAGCCCTATCCGTAATTTTACTTTATTTAAGCTATTTACTGCTCTTTAACATCACATCTTCGAGTAATGCATTTTTTGATTATGCGCCTTTTTTAATATTTGCATTTTTTATTTCAAGTACTGCTGTAATTATATTTTTTAGAAAACTTCAACTGAATTTTTCTTCTAAATTAATAACAGTATCAAAAATAATTTTAGGAATGTCACTTTTTGGTTATCTGTTTTCAATTCAGATAATAAAATTTTTATGGGGAAGAGTGCGTTACAGAGATTTGGACTTGCTCCAAACTAATTTTACCGATTGGTTCATTGCAAACGGAATAAACGGACATCAATCTTTCCCATCCGGACATGCCGCCATGGGCTGGATGCTGCTGCCATTATTTCTATTAGTTTTAAAAAAGAATAACTTTATTAAATCATTTTCACTTGTTTTGATATCTATTTCCGCAACATCGATTGCTTTAAGCAGGGTAATAATTGGCGCGCACTATGCTTCGGATGTGCTTTTTGGATCTTTTTCTGTGATTATTACCTTCTTAATTTTTTATAGAAAATATTATTTAGGAAATGAAAAGAATGAGAACATTTAAAGCGATTCGTCTATTTCTCTTCTGCGTTTCCAGTATTGATGGTATTTTTCCTGATTGACAAATCCAATTGGTCCTTCATAAATCCCACCATCGAGATATCCATCGTAAACTCTAACAGCCAGCGTCATTTTTTTACCCGGTGTTATTAACGAATCGGGGATATAATAACCGCGTATTGTTTCCCATTCGTTATTATTATTAAAGTTCACCGGGACATCATCAAAATCCCAGTTTCCAATTGAGCCGACAAGTTCACCGTTAAGAAACGTCTGATCAATATCATCTATTTTACCCAAAAGCAAAACCATTTTTTTATTAGGTGTTTCAGGGGGATATAAAAATGATCTTCTGTACCATGCAAAACCGTTGTATTTGCTGTATCCTTGTGTTTCCCAGAATGCAGGAACAAATATATTTAACCATTCAGAATCATTTAGCTGCGGCTGTTTCCAATTTAGGTCATCACCTAATTTAAATTTCCATACTCCGTTTAAATTTAAATCAAGCTCAAGCTCCGAAAGTAGGTGCGAATCGGACTTAGTTGGATACAGACCAATTTTACCTTTAATAATTCCACCTTCAACCATCATATCGTAAACTCGTACGGCTATTAGGTTTTTACCTTTTTTAATTACTTCCTTCGGGATGTAATATTTTCGGAAAGCATTATAAGCTGTTAGAAAATATGGTGGAAAACCTCCCGATAATCCAATCAGCTCTCCGTTAAAATATGTTTGATCAATATCATCAACGAAACCAAGATTTAAATTTAGATCTCTTCCTTCCAGTTCTTTAGGAAGGACAAACGATAAACGGTACCAGGCATAACCATTGTAACCATGAAATCCTTCGTTTTCCCAAGAAGCCGGAACAGTTATTTCTTCCCAATCTCTATCATCATATTCTGATAAAGCCCAAACAGAATCATCGCCTATCGAGAATTTCCATTTACCTGATAAATTAAAAAACCCTTCATCATCAACTTCAAACTTCTTTCCAATTGATTCCCAGACATCAGTATCACTTCCTTTTTTAGTTTTATCGTAAAGCGCATCACAGCCAGTTAAAAGTATTGTGATAAGAGCAATTCCCAGACAGACAGATATTTTACTTTTTACAATTCTCATTTAATTCAAAATATAAACACTTCAAAGCCAAATTTAATGAATGCATTCTCCAATACAATCCCCAATTAGAAGTTATTTAGTCATTGATACTGAATTGTTAATATCATTTATTAGATACTCGTTATAAATCTGTGTCGCCATACTTCTAACTCGCTTACTATCATCATTTTGTGCCAATTGTTGAACTGCCAGTAATCCTTCAGTGCTACCCATTTCATAAAGAACAAGTGAAATTAGTATTCTGGTACTAGCATCCTTTTCAACATGTAATTGCCTTATGAGTACATCTTCAACTTCAGCAATCTGGTACTTTCCTGCAAAATAGATTGAGCTTCTTTTTACTCCTTTGTTTTCCGATTGAATTCCTGCTATTAAATTTTTAAGTGCATGTTCATTCGTGGTTACATTGCCAATTGATTGCTTTTGAGCAATTGCCACAGTAGACAAGAGAAATACTACTAATAAAAGAACAACACTTAATGTTTGGTTCGAGTTTTTTAGTGCTTTCATTTTTAACCTCCTGATGGTTATTGGTTTCTAAAATTTCTAACCAAAACCTAATCAGGGGTAATGTAACGTGTGTCACCAAAGTGTAAAGAGATGTAAAATATTGTCATGAGGTTTTTGATTGAACGTTTTGCAGTGGAATAATTATCCCGAAATTTTAGCGGGATTGTTTGAACAAACACTAAATTACAAGCTTATAACCAATTCCGTGAACTGTAATTAATTTCTGCGGATGGTTAGGATCTTTTTCAATCCGGCTGCGGAGTTTCATTATGAAATTATCCACGGTTCGTGTTGTGGGGGTTTCATCGTACCCCCAAATTTCAGATAGCAGTTCTTCGCGGCTTACTGCATTGTTTCTCTTTTTCCAAAAATGATGAAGAATTTCAAATTCTTTGTGAGACATTTGAACAGGCAGATCATCTGCAAAAGCTTTATAGTTTTTGAAATCAATTTTCAGCTTTCCGATTTTTATTTCTGTCTGTTCTTCTGATTGAATACTGTTCTCTCCTCTTCGAAGAATAGCTTTGATTCTTGCAAGTAATTCTCGCAGACTAAAAGGTTTTGTGACGTAATCATCGGCACCAAGCTCAAGACCTAAAACTTTATCAATTTCTTCACCCTTTGCAGTAAGTAAAATTATAGGAGTTTGAATGCCTTCCTTCCTGACAGTTTTGCAAACATCGAAGCCGGAAATTTTAGGCAGCATTACATCCAATATAACAAGATTATATAGCTCTGATTTTATTTTATTCAAACCTTCTTCGCCGTCAATAGCTACGTCAACTTTGTAGCCTTCAAATTCCAGGTTATCTTTTAAACCCATTCTCATATTTGGTTCGTCTTCGACGATTAGGATTTTGGTCATAATAACACCTTGGATAGCTCTCAGCATTAAGCTTTAAGTTTTTGAATCATTGAGATTTACATCTTTTTAATAAGCCAATTATCAAGCTGAACTTGTTTAGCTTCTCAATCAATATTTGTAATCAAACTTTGATCCCGAAATAAGTTTGGGATGACAAGAAAAATAAATTACGCTTATAAGCTTTATCCAAACTTTTTATTTCCTAAAATCTTTCATCTAATTTTTTCTCCTTACAGCATATGGCTTAAAGCTTACCGCTATTAAATGGAAACAACAACTTAAACTTACTTCCTTTATTCACTTCACTGAACAATTTAATTTTCCCTTTGTGCGCATCCATTATATGTTTTACAATGCTCAATCCCAAACCTGAGCCTTTTATATTATGAATGTTTCCCGAACTAACTCTGAAAAACTTTTCAAATATTTTTTTCTGATCATTATCAGGAATTCCAATACCTCTATCTACTACTTCAACAAAAGCGTATTTGTTTTCTTTTCCTGTGTGGATCTTTATTTCTTTATTATCACCACTGTACTTTACTGCATTATCCAGCAGGTTTACGATCGCTTCTGATACAGCTTCTTCATCAAGTTTTAGAATTGGAATAGTCTCATCCTTATCAAGACTAAAGGCAAATCCTAAATTCTCCAGGTGAAATTTATAAGAACTGCAAACATTTTCTGCAACATCATTTAAATAGCTTTCAACAAAATTGTATTTTCTCTTTCCCGCTTCCATTTTTGAAAAGTTTAAAATTGTATTCACAATTCTTCCAAGCCGGGAGGACTCCTGGCTGATTATTTTATAGTACTCTTTTTTCTTTTCTTCGGATGGGACTCTGTCCATTTCTAAAGTTTCTGAAAACATACTAATCAGTGAAAGCGGTGTTCTAAGCTCATGCGAAACATTAGATACAAAGTCAGATTTTATTTGTGCAAGCTGCACTTCTTTTTTAACATTTCTAAATACAATCCAAACTCCAAAAATTAATACCAAAGTTAAAAGAGAGATGAGTATAATATTTGTAGTTACCCTTTGCTCAACTAAATCCTCTATTGTTTGACCCACTAAGGAAATGCCCACTGTATATTCAGGAAAAATCCACAATGCTCTTTCCTGTTGAACATTATTTATCTTAAAATCTTTGGTAGAATTAAAAGCAAAATTTGTATTTGGATTTCGAACTGAGATGACAAATTCGTCTTCCGCAATTTTCTGAATTTTAGGCGAAAGTATTCTGTAAACAAATTCATTAGGATCCAAAATTAATCCCGTCAACCTTGTGATTTTTTTAGGAGTTTCTTCAATAAAAATTAAAACAGATGTTCGATTGATAAATTTATTTTCAACAGGTTCAATTTTTCTGTAGCCGCCTCGTTTATATGTAAATAGCCTGGTAATGATTTTCTTATTGTCATGCAAAAGATTTTTGGCAGTAATATTTAATGAATCATACTCTTTATCCACCAGTTGATTCTCCCGACGAGAGGTAAAAAAATCTATCTGGTTGTCCGTAATGCTGTCTGCAACAAAAAAACCAACCAGCGATGGAAGCTCAACAAAAAAACTATCAATCTTCTTATAAGAATTTCTTGCATTTACATTTTCTATTTCATCTAAAAAATCATCTACTTTAGTTGCCCAGCTTCCTGCAACATCTTCGGAATACTGATTAATGGAAAACAAAATCGCTTCCAACTGTTCTGAGTAAATTTTTTCTATTACCTTTTCATTTTCATTAAATGATGTTAGCTCATTCATAGTAAGAAAAACTGCCGGCAGTAATATTATTATTACTAGAATCAGTCCTATTTTTTTTACGGTTTTGTTCAAATTAAAATATTTTCTGATCGTTTATTTGTTATTTTAAAATTCCTACTTCGCTTAAACATTTTTTTATTCGTTCAAAAGTTTGTTCGATGTTGTTATCCAAACCGATTGATATTCTAACCAGTCCTTCGCTCAAACCCATTTTTACTTGTTCTTCTTTTGGTATTTCAGATGATGTGCTGTGACCGGGTGAGCTAAATAGAGTTTTAAAGTAACCAAGGCTTACGGCAAGGTACCCGACTTTTTCATCCTGCATTTTCTTCATAAACTTATCAGCCGTTTCTTCGTCACCAGCATCAATGGCAAGCATACCGCCGTAGCCAAAACCTTCATTCATTAATTCATTCAATAACTTATGTCCGTTATGCGATGCCAAACCCGGGTAATATACTTTTACACCTAATCGTTCTAAATTTTCAGCAATGTATAAAGCATTATTGCTGTGCTTTTCAATTCTTATATGCAAAGAGTGTAAATTTTTTAAAATGCTTGCGGCTCTGTGGCTATCCAGAACGGGACCTAAAAGCATTGCAGTTCCGGAATTAATGTCCATTAATTGATTAATAAATTCATTGCTACTGCAAATACAACCAGCCACACAATCACTTGTTCCATTTATAAATTTTGTAAGACTATGAATTACAATATGAGCTCCGAGATGGATTGGGCTTATTAATATTGGGCTGAATGTATTATCAATTATCAGTTTTATTTTATTTGCATTTGCTATTTCACTTAGACTTGGAATATCTGCAATTTCCAATAAAGGATTACTAACCGATTCACAATATATTATTTTAGTTTTTTTCGTTATTGATTTTTTTACTGATGATAAATCCTGTGTGTTGACGAACCTAACTTTTATTCCAAATCTCGGAAGAAGATTTTTGAATAGTGCATAAGTTCCACCATAAATAGTACGGCTTGAAATAAGTTCATCTCCTGAATTACAGATCTGTAAAATAGCACAAGCAATAGCAGACATACCGGAACCGGTAACAATTGCTGCTTCACTGTCCTCCAATTTTGCTAATGCATCCGCCAGATGTTTATTAGTTGGATTCCAATGACGCGAGTAAAGAAAGCAACCTTCAACTTCGTGATCAAATAACTCTTTCATCCTTTCAGGACTTAAAAATGTATATGTTGATGAGTCTGTTATTGATGGATTAACTCCCCCGTACTCTCCGAATACAAGGTAATCCTGTATTTCTGTGCTGGGATCGAAGTGATGCATAATATTTCTCCCTAAAATTTGTTTAGTAAATTTAAATAAATGATTTTTTAAACAAGTATTATTAATCACTTTTAAAAAATGACCGAAAAACAAATAGCGGCAAAAAAAGCAGTTGAATATATAGAAGATGAAATGGTGGTTGGACTTGGAACCGGTTCGACAGTTTCGTTTTTAATAAAAGTACTTGCAGAAAAAGTAAAAGCGGGATTAAAGGTAAAAGCTATTTCTACTTCTAATTCTACTTCGCAACTTGCATCTTCACTTGGAATAAAGATTTTTGATTTGAATGATGTTTCTAAAATTGATTTGACAATAGACGGTGCGGATGAAGTGGACGAAAATTTAAACGGAATTAAAGGGGGTGGAGGTGCTTTACTTTATGAAAAAATTGTAGCTAAAAATTCTAATAAAAATATATGGATTGTAGATTCATCAAAGCTGGTTAAAACACTTGGGAAGTTTCCACTTCCGGTAGAAGTAGTAAAATTTGGAGCCGAGCATTTATATAATGCTTTTAATAAAATGAATTTCCATCCACAATTCAGAATGAAAGATGGAAAAAGATTTGCTACCGACGGAGATCATTTTATTATTGATCTTAAATTAAACGTAATTGAAGATGCAATCGATTTGAATGAAAAGCTGAAAAAAATTACTGGTGTGGTAGAAACCGGATTGTTTTGCGGACTAACCGATATTGTAATTGCAGGTAATCCTGATGGGACGGTTACTTTAAAAAAAAGAGATCAAACCATTGAGTGATTTGATCTCAATTCCCGCCTGTATTTTATTATTTATTAGCGCCCAATTTTTTTAGTTCCTGGGAGACCTTTCTTGAATTGGTGAATGCCAAAAATCCAAGAACTGCTAAAAACCCAATTACCATAATTTCTGTAAGACCCATATTTATAAAGTCTCCTTTCCATCTTTAAATTTCTTTTTACAAGTTTTGTGTTAAAAAACAAGTATAATGCCATCGACATATGTCGGGTAAAGAGAAATATTTACTTCTAACTTTGGCAAATATTTTTACTTAATAACTTCGCCGGTAATTCTTACAAAGAACGACAATTATGGCAGTAACAATTTACCAGTAAATAAAAAGGGCGCAATATTTTACGCCCTTTTTATAAGAGTAGGAGCGAGTCTATTTATTACTTCATCAAAACAAGCTTTTTAGTAGAAGTATAGGAATTAGACTTGATGTGATAGAAGTAAACTCCGGAAGCAAGTCCCCTTGCATTAAATTCTACTTCGTATACTCCAGCCTCTTGTTCCCCATTAACTAGTGTTTCTACGTGGTCGCCCAATGCATCATAAATCAC
>CBDUAV010000047.1:0-21365 GCA_965365225.1 uncultured Ignavibacteria bacterium
GCTTGTTAAGTTCAGCTTATTCATTTTTTATTATTTCCTTTTTTGATTTTCTATCTAAATACAGTGCAATTATAGCCAAACCAACCACTACTACCAATATGTAAAAGCTTATATCCGGCATTGATATAGCGTTAAAATTCAAAAGCATCTTCGAGCCGATTAACGGCGGCTGATATGCCATTCCAGGAATTTTTATTGCAGCTTGTGGATTTAGATTATGTCCATAATCATATTCCCACATGTAAAAATCATATAAACCAACTGCCGCTAAAACAACAAATAAAATTATCCATACGTATACCAAAGTTCTTTTACCGAGAATTCCAGTTGCCAATCCAAAAAGTATCATACCTATTAAAATGAAGGGCATAATTTTCAATTCAGGAATTGCATCGGGTACAATTTCTTTCATGCCTATGTAATGATTTAAGCCATTTATGTTTTCAAGATCGTTTGGTTTTTGCCCTGTAATTTTATTTAACCAAATCTCGAGCCCAATACCTTCGGGATACTGCGGTGCTTCAAGATCAATATACCATAATGGAAAAAAGAATGTAAGTATAAGAAGTAATGATGCAAATACTAATATGATTTTTGATTTAAGTATCATTCTTCCCCTCCATATAAAGAATAAAAAAGGGGAACTAATCGTTCCCCCATTAGATAATAAAATAATTATTTGCCAGTATGCCAGGCAAGTTCCACACTTGAACCACGAGGTGAAACTCTTATGTAACCCTGCATTTCCTGATGCAATGCGGAACAGAAATCGGTACAGTAAAACGGATAAACACCTTCGAACTTTGGCTGCCACATTAATGTTTCTGTAACGCCGGGCATAACTAAAAGTTCAGCATTGTTTGCTCCTTTAACTGCAAATCCGTGTGGAATATCCCAGTCCTGCTCAAGATTCGTTACATGGAAATAAACAACATCTCCAACTTTTATTCCTTCAATGTTATCTGGAGCAAAGTGAGTTCTTATTGTACTCATATAAACGTGTACTGTATTCCCGTTTCTTTCAACACGTACATCTTTTTCTGATTTAACTGAGTACGGATTTTCGTTTTCTTCAATTGGATAAATTCTTTTGGAATTTTTCATTAATAATTCTGCCGGTAGAGACTGCGCATAGTGCGGCTCACCGATAGTTGGAAAATCAAGCAACAGTTTCATCTTATCGCCTGAAATATCAATCAACTGAGCAGATTGAGTAAGCTCAGGTCCGGTGGGTAAGTATCTATCTTTGGTAATTTTATTAAGTGCCACAACATATTTGCCCCATGGCTTTTTGCTATCTCCACCTGGAATGGAAAGGTGACCGATAGAATAATAAGTTGGAATACGGTCAACAACCTGCCAGGTTCCAAGTTCCCACTTTACAATTTCTGATGAAATGAATGCAGATGTATACGCGAATCCTTTACCATCAAATTCTGTATGAAGTGGACCTAATCCTGGATTTTCAACTTCGCCAGCCAATACAGATTCGTATTTTAGGACAGGAATAGCATCAATTGTTGTTTCGAATTCTTCGTTTTCAATTGCTTTAATCATTTTGCTGAATGAATGGACAGGAATTACAGTTGCTAATTTTCCTCCGGCAGCTATGTATTCGCCGGAAGGATCAACATCAACTCCATGCGGAGATTTTGGAGTTGGCAAATAATAAATTAAACCTGGGCATTCTTCCGGAATAAGCACTTTAACATCACTTTTCTTTTCAGAGAATGCCATATGCTTTTTTTCATCAAAATAATTTCTGAAGTAAGTGGAACTGAAGGTTTTGAATTTACCCTGAGATAAATACTCTTCAGCTTTTTTCCAGTTAACTGCAGCAATAAAGTCTTTATCATTTTGTGATGCATTAACCTCAAGTAAAGTATTTGCCTGCTCGGTGTTGTAACTTGTAAAGAAAGCCCAACCATGCGAAGGACCTTTTCCCGAATGCGCTAAATCATAATTGAATCCGGGTACGAGAATTTGAAATTCAATATTCATTTCACCATCATCGGTACATTTAATAAATGTAAGTGTCCCTTTAAAATTTTCTTTATAGGAATCTATAGGAACATCTTTATTTGGAATCGGAATACTAAATCGAGTGGAAGCAACAATGTATTCTGTGTTTTGGGTAATAAATGGTGAACCATGATTACCGCCTGAATTTGGGATCTCAATTATTTCTGCAGTTTTAAAAGTTGTAAGATCAACTCTTGCAACACGCGGTGTGTTATTTGCATTAATGAATATCCATCTTCCGTCCGGTACACCATCGGTTTGTGAAAGTTCAGGGTGATGAGAATCATCCCAAGGGACAAAACCGTAAGAAGTCATAAACATTGGTTTTGATTCTTCAGAATAACCCCAAGATTTTTCCGGATCCTGCGAGAATACAGGGATTACGCGGAACAATCTTCCTGAAGGCAAACCGTAAACTCCAATTTGTCCGCTATATCCGCCGGACGTAAAAAGATAAAACTCATCGTAATTTCCAGGCGCAACATAAACTCTTCCAGCTTCATCACCGGTGGTTATGTCTTTCGATTCCTGACAGCCGTAATGAAAAATTACAAATAGAGCTACAACAGCAATCGCAATAAAAATTGCATTTAGATATTTGCGATTCATAAGATTTCCTCCCTCCACTATTGATTGGTTCGATTATTTTGTTTTAATTCAGCATCTAGAACTCTAAAATACTCAAGCAATGCGCGAGCATCTTTAAGAGTTACATTTTGATTGGTCATTTTATTCATATACTCTGCAAGTAGTTTTTTAGCCCTTGGGTGTTTTTCGATGTTCTCATCAGGATTGATAACCATATTCATAAAAAATTCAGGCGTAATCCGCTGCAGCACATCTCGCTGTGCAGGTCCCGTATAACGCTCATCTAACTTGTGGCAGGTTATACATTTTGTATCAAAAATTGATTCACCCTCTTTTGAGAGTTCTTCATTTATTGGTCCGAGATTAAGTTTCTTTTTAACCGGGCCGAAACCGTTTTCCATTTGCCAGTCAGTTAGTCCACCAGGATTTGTTTTTTCAACAACCGGTGGATCAGTGGTTGTCTTGTTTTCACCGGAATCACCGCACGCACTTAAAAAAATTATTGTTACTAAAAAAATAATTGCTCCAATAAAACCATTTACTTTTCCATCAATTCGGAGTTTCATAAATCACTTTCCTTTCCTAGAATATTGTTATTTTTATAATCGGATAAAAATGTCCGATTAAAATTACTAACTAAAAAAGTAATTGTCAACCTTTGCTTCAAAAAAGTTGAGGAGATGCTAGACAGGACTACTCAGTTTCAGAATCATTTGAAAATTTAGCTTTTTCGGACATTTTCAAAGAAATTCTCTCATCAAATAATTTTCCTATTTCGGCTCCGAGGATGAAAACTGCCGCTGTGTAGTAAATCCAAAAAGCTACCACGATACCTAAAGCGTATGCTCCATAAATTCTACTGAAAGTAGTAAAACTGGAAAGATACATACCAAACAGAATCTTTGCTGCTACCCAAAAAATTGATGCCCACATTGCGCCGAGCAAAACGGACCTTTTACGGATATTTTCAGTCGGCATAAATTTATAAAGTACAGCAAAAATAAAAAACATAACAAAGAATGAGAAGGAAGCCGTGAAAAATCTATGAAAAATTGGTTGGTTAAAAACCTGTAGATATGGTGTTGTTTGTGCAAACGAAATTAAAAAATCCAAAATAGGAAGGACTAAGATTAGTGCTAAAAATACAAGCACGATAATTATTATAACAAGAAAATCTCTCAGCTTGCCTAAGAAAATATTTATATCAATATCAGTTCCATAAACTTTATTTAGTACGGTGCGCAAACTGCTTGCAAACCCACTGGCAGCAAAAAATAATCCTATTATTCCAACCCAACCAGCAATGTTTCTGTACTCAACTACTTCTTTTACCCTGTCAAAAATTATCTCTTTAACAAATTGTGCATAAGTATCGTAGGGAATTACTGTATCAATTAGTGTAACAATTTGCAGTTCTACTTCGGTGGAGTTGAGAAACTTTCCGAGTAGCCAGAATATTATTAGTGTCATTGGTAAAATACAAACGAATAGTGAAAACGCTAAGCCGCCTGAAAGTAGAAACAAATGGTGTCTATCCGTTCTGTCATACAATCCACCAAAGTAATGCACAAAGAATTTTATAAACCAATGCCAGGCAGGAATTAGATGGAGAAAATAGCGGACTTTCCGAAAAAGAGTGTAAAGTTTTGAGTCTTTTATCTTTTGTAGAATTTTACTTTTCACCGCTCATTATTCTGGGGATAGTGTTGAAATATAAATCTGCCAGCTCCTTAAGATTAACATTAATATCATCATTTATTTTTAAATATGAACCACCCACGATACCCAGTTCAGTAAACGGTTGGTTTGAAGATTTAAGAAATTTTTCAAATTCATCTTTTTTATTTTTTGATACCGACACGATTATTCGAGTTTGCGATTCGGAAAAATAAGCAAAATCTTCCCTGGATTTTATTGAAAATTTAACTTCAGCACCAATCCTTTTTTCATTATCAATAATGCAGCATTCAGCAATTGCACACACAATTCCCCCTTCCGAAACATCGTGAGCTGAATTAATCATATTTTTTCTAATCAGTTCGAGAACTGCATCCTGCAATTTCTTTTCCTTTACCAAATCAAGCCGGGGTGAATCACCTGCAACTATTTTATGAATAACGTTTAAATATTCACTACCCCCAATTTCTTCTTTATCATCACCCAAAAGGTAAATTAAATCTCCTTCATCCTTAAAATATGAGGTTGTTATGTGCGATAGATCTTCCACTAATCCAACCATTCCGATTGTAGGTGTTGGATATACTGCACGATCAGGCGATTCATTATAAAAACTAACATTACCGCCAGTAACGGGTGTATCAAAATATCTGCAAGCTTCTCCCATTCCTTCTACTGCCTGTGCAAACTGCCAGAAAATTTCAGGTTTGTATGGGTTGCCAAAGTTCAGACAATTAGTAATTGCAAGTGGCACACCGCCTGAGCAAACAATATTTCTCGCCGATTCTGCAACTGCAATCTTTGCACCTTCTTTAGGATTCAAATAAACATAACGTGCATTACAATCTGTTTTCATTGCAAGAGCTTTGTTGGTTCGCTTAATATAAATTACTGCCGCATCGCAACCGGGACCCACAATTGTATTGGTTCTAACCATCGAATCGTACTGTTCATAAACCCATCTTTTCGAAGCAATGTTAGGAGAAGAAAACACTTTTAAAAATGTTTCCTGAATATTTTTTGGTTTTGGTAGAGTTGAAAAATCGAAAGCGCGAATATTCTTTAAATATGATGGTTCTTTTTGCTCGCGCTTGTAAACAGGTGCTCCACCACCCAGTACTAATTCAAAAGGAGGAAGCTCGGCTTTTAAACCGCCGTTGTAATTGATAAAAAGTTTATCTTCATTTATTACTTCGCCAATAATTTCGCAATGCAGATCCCATTTTTCAAATACATCTCTTACTCTATCTTCATATCCTTTTTTAACTACACAAAGCATCCGTTCCTGGCTTTCGGAAAGCATAATTTCATAAGCACTCATTCCTTCTTCACGCAGCGGAACTTTATTTAAATCAATCTTCATTCCCGAATTACCTTTTGCACTCATTTCACTGCTCGAGCACGTTATTCCAGCTGCACCCATATCCTGTATTCCAATCAAATATCCCTTGCGAATTATTTCAAGCGATGCTTCGAGTAAAAGTTTTTCTGTAAAAGGATCTCCTACTTGAACTGCTGGACGTTTTGATTCGGATTTTTCCGACAATTCTTCTGAGGCAAAAGTTGCACCGTGTATTCCATCTCTTCCGGTTGAAGAACCAACAATCATCACAGGATTACCCTCCCCTTTTGCAACTGCACTTGCGAATGTACTTGTCTTAACAATTCCAACTGCCATTGCATTAACCAAAGGATTACCCTGGTACGATTCATCAAAATAAACTTCGCCTGCAACTGTGGGAACACCAAAACTGTTTCCGTAGTCGCCAATTCCTTTTACAACTCCGGCGAAGAGATAACGCGTGCGTGCATTATCGAGAGTCCCAAAACGAAGAGAATTTAGAGAAGCAATCGGGCGTGCACCCATAGTAAAAATATCACGCATTATTCCGCCAACACCCGTAGCAGCACCTTGATACGGTTCAACTGCAGATGGATGATTGTGGCTTTCAATTTTAAATGCAATTGCCAAACCATCACCGATATCAACCAATCCTGCATTTTCTTCTCCGGCACCGACTAACAATCTTCCACCACTTCTGGGTAAAGTTTTTAATTGCGCAATTGAATTTTTATAACTGCAGTGCTCGCTCCACATCACACTAAAAATACCAAGCTCTGTAAAAGTTGGAATTCTACCAAGGATATTAATAATTCTATCGTATTCATCTTCATTTAATCCGTGCTCAATGGCAAGTCCTAAATTTACTTCAGGTTCATTCATTTAATTGATAATTTTGAGTTTAAGTATGATTTTTTAGGGTAGAAATATAATAAAAATATCCCCTCCTAATTATTTGAAAGGTAGACGTTATTTTATATTTAAGTATTCGTCCCAAATCTTAAATAATTGGTAAGTTGCATAAATATCCTTTGAACAATAAACAGCAATATCTTTTATTCTTCCGGCTTCATAAAGATTTTTTACTTCCATTCCCGATACTTTTGCAGTTTTAGGAGACTCAATTCTAAAAGCGTTACAATAAAAATCTAAATTAAATTTTCTGGTACCACCATAAAAAGTGAGTTTTTCAAGCAGGTCTATATGTTCATGACCGAAACGGTTGCTCAGTAAATTTTTTGTTACATTAACTTTCAGCATTGCAGCACGTATCATTAAAAACGGCACATCAAAATTTCTTCCGTTAAAAGTTATAATCTGATCTGCGGCGGCAACAACCCTCCAAAATGATTCTAACATTTCTTTTTCAGACAATCCTTTATAATGAACACTTTCATCTTCGCTTTTCCACTCTTCCTCACCCCCGGCGGAATCACTTTCGTAATAAACGTAAGATTTTTCTTTTTCTATATCGAAAATTCCAATAGCAATACATTTTGCAGTATATGGGTAAAGACTTGTATATCGAATTGCATCGTTCGTCATCGCTTCTTTTTTCTCAAAATTAGTTTCTTTATCAGCATAACGAAGCAAGTATTCCTTCTGACTTTCAGCAAGTGAATCGAAAGGATAAGCGCAGGTTTCAATATCAATTACAATTCTTCTCATTTTATTCTTTTAAAATTTTAACAGAGGATTCAAATGCTTTTACTTTATTTATAAAATCTTCAGGCAGAGTGGAAGATTTTCTGGTTTTTGGATCAACAAAAACTACAACTCCTTTTCCATCAACAACAACATTACCTGTTTTTTGCTTTACAATTAGGTGATCATAACCAAATGAAGAATTTTTTATATATGATATTTTTGAATAAACTTCCAGCACATCATCGTAGTAAGAATGATCGAGATAATTAATTTCGTTTCTTACCATAAAAAATAATTTTCCATCTGAGAAAATTCCTTTTTCAGGCATTAAGCCTGCAGCTTTAATGTACTCCAAACGAGCTGTTTCAAAGAAATTAATATAAACAGCATTATTACAAACCCCAAGCATATCAACTTCGTGAAAGCGGACAGCTACTGTAATTTTATGTTTGAAGTCTATCGGAGAGAGTAGTTCAATCAATTAAACACCTCATCAATTATATCTGCGGCTTTGATAATAGCATCATCATTTACATCTAAATGAGTAACAGCTCTAAGTGAATCTATCGTACCGGGAGTTAAAATTAATCCTTTTTCTTTGCAGCGTTCTAATCCCTCGTCCGGTTTCATTATTAAAGACTTAAAAAGAAGAATATTTGTATGAACTGCTTCCAAGTTTATTTCAAGATTCGGATTTGCATTAATTCTTTCTGCCAAAATTTTAGCTCTGCGATGATCTTCTTTAAGTCTTTCAATGTTATTTTGAACAGCAAATAAAGCTGCTGCTGCAAGAATTCCAACCTGTCGCATTCCCCCGCCCCAAGCTTTTCTAACGCGAAATGCTTCTTTAATAAATTCTATACTTCCAGCAATTGCTGACCCAATAGGTGCACCAAGCCCTTTTGAAAAACAACACGAAACGGTATCAAAATGTGAAGCATATTCTTTTGGTGAAATTCCTGTTTCAACACAGGCATTCCAAATTCTTGCTCCATCGAGGTGATAAAACAGTTTATATTTTTTTGCTAAATTTTTTAATGCAATAATGTTATCCCGCGGCCAAATAGTTCCGCCTCTGCGGTTGTGTGTGTTTTCTACTTCTATAACTTTTGTCCGTGGCATGTGATAAGCCGTTGTGCGGATGTAAGGTTCGACTTGCTCAGGTGTGAGAACTCCAAGCTCGCCATCGAGTGGATAAATCTGAATGCCGCTGAGCCGTGCAACCGATGATGATTCGTAATTAAAAATGTGAGCTTCTCTGTCGCAAATCACTTCATCGCCGGGCTCTGTTAAAACATTTAAACATATTTGATTACCCATCATTCCACTTGGAACGTAAAGCGCAGCTTCTTTACCTAAAAGATCTGCAATATATTCTTCCAGCTTGTTTACAGTTGGGTCTTCTTTAAATACATCATCACCAACTTCAGCTTCGTACATTGCTTTACGCATACCGGTTGATGGTTTAGTTACTGTGTCGCTTCTTAAGTCAATCATACTTTCAAATATAATTTTCTACAATTTAGATTTATTTTTAAGCCAAATTAGAATATTCATTCCAAAAATCCAGAGTGAGAAAACCGAAGATAGTACTGGAATAATAGCTGGATTACTTGTATAAAATGTTTCTTCATTTTGAATCGGTACTTCGCCGACTAAATATGTTTTTTTAAATAATTCTGTTTCAGCTTGTATTTCTCCCAGTGCATTAATTATGCAGCTTACTCCCCCGTTTGCACAACGTACAACAGATCGCCTGTTTTCGATAGCACGAAGAATCGCAAATTCTTTATGTTGATACGGGCCACTTGATTTTCCGTACCAGCTGTCGTTTGTTACTACTGTAATAATTTCAGAACCTTTTTGAACGAATGCAGAAACAAATACTGGATCAACAGACTCATAGCAGACTAAACCACAAACTTCTAATGTATCATAAGTACTACCGAAAACCTTAAACACAGTCGTATCTTTTCCAACATTCCATCCGCCCAATCCAACTCCCCATTTAAAGACATCACCCAATATTGGTAAAAGATCTGCGAAAGGAACCCGCTCACCAAGTGGAACAAGTTTCATTTTTCCGTACTGTTGGATTTTTCGGATTCCCGGATTTAATAAAAGCATAGCATTGAAAGTTGCGTAATAAAAATTTCCTTCCTTAGCGTATTTCGCATCATTAGGAATATTAGTTGTATCACTGTAATACACTATGTGAGGCATTCCTGTTATTAAAGAAATTTTATTTTTATTTACGAAATTAAAAATGGAATCTTCAATAAATTTATAAGCGCCGCCAAAAGCGTAAACCGGCAATGCGGTTTCTGGCCAAAGTATTACTTCTGCTCCCTCATTAACTGCTTGTTCCGATAGTTCAAAATGAAGTTGGAGTAAAGTATTAAGGTTAGTGACTTCCCATTTATCCCAAGGATTTTTATCTGGCTGTACGATTCCAACTTTAATTGTCTTTTCAGAAATTTCAAATGATGAGGTTTGATAAACACCGTAAATCATCATAAATAAAAAAATCACTCCGGCAATTGAAGCAGGGATAACCTTAAATTTTTTGCCTTCTCCTTTATTAAAAAATGATTTATACAAAAGAACATTTATGTAAGCTACAATTAGCGACAATCCAAAAGTTCCGACAATATCTGCTCCCTGAATGAACAAATTAAATTTTGCTAATCCATGCCCAAGCAGCAGCCAAGGAAATCGCAGATCAGTTAAGGACAATAAGTATTCAAGTGTTACCCAGAAGATTGGGAAGAGCCAAAGCACATCAAATTTTGGAAAAACTTTTTTTGCTAAATAGTAAAGCGTTGAGGGAATTAACAAAACACATGGGTAAGCAAATAGTAAAGCTGCACCGCCCATCATTAAAAACGGATCGGCTTCCGACGACCAGCTTCCGACCCAGTAAATGGTAATTATACTGAATACAAATGAAAATAAAAATGTTGCCCGGCTGATAGAAGCTAAAGTAAATCGTTTGTTGATAACAATAAAATATGGGATGAGTCCTGCAAAAATAAAAAGTGTAAAAGGAAATGGAAACGGCGGGAAAGCTAGCCCTAACAGAATCCCACTAAGTATTAATAACAGCCAATCATTTCTTCTTTTCTTTTTGGCTTCAGGTGATATTTCTTCTTTAGCGAATAGTTTCAAGCTTTTACTTTTCTTTTTCTAAAAAACATTCGAACAACAAAAAATAAAACAATTAAAATTGTACCTACAATAACAATATTACTATAGGTAGTGATATAGCCATCAATCAATTCAACATTGTCTCCAAATATGTAACCCAGGTAAAGTATAATTGCATTCCAGGCTAAGGCAGAAACTCCACAAAGCAGAGTTGTTTTTTTTATATCCAAATTGCTGATGCCTGCAAAAAAAGATATTACTGCACGTGTTCCGGGCAAAAACCTGTTAGCCACAACAACAAAGTAACCGTACTTCCTGAACCATTTTTCAACTTTAGCAACTCCCTCAACAGGAATGAATTTGTATTTACCAGACTCAATCACTTTCCGATCGACTGTAGAACCGATGTAGAACATTAGTAAAAATCCGACAATGCTTCCCAGAGTAGAAACACTAAGTGCAAAAATAAAATTGATTGATCCGATAGCAACTATTGAACCGCCAATCAATAAAACAACATCACTTGGAGAAGGCGGAAAAACATTTTCAACAAATGCAAATAAAAAAAGTGTTATGTAAATCCATAGTGGTGAAAAAGTGGAGAGCTGAGTTAAAATATCTTCAAACATTACTTTTCTTTTTTTACCACTGTGGCAACTGCATAAGCAAAAGCACCTTCTTCTCTTCCAACAAAGCCGAGTTTTTCAGAAGTAGTCGCTTTGATTGATATTCTATCTACTGAGAGACTTAAACTTTTGGAAATGCTTTCTCTCATCTTTGAAAGGTGTGGTGAAATCTTTGGCTTCTCAAGTGCAACTGCAACATCGATATTGCTTACCTTGTAGCCTTTTTCTTCAACTAACTTTTTTGCTTTTATAATGAAGATTGAGCTATCTGCATTTTTATATTTTTCATCTGTGTTGGGGAAATGTATTCCGATATCTCCCAAAGCAAGCGCACCCAAAAGTGCATCTGTAATTGCGTGAAGGACTACATCGGCATCGGAATGTCCGCTCAGTCCTTTATCAGAATGAATTTCTATTCCTCCAAGAATTAGTTTTCTTCCTTCTTCAAAAGCGTGAACATCAAAACCAATTCCCGTTCGTATATCTGTAATCAAAACTTTACCTCAAAATCTGTGAATTCATTTTTTGGCTCCTGCCATTCAACTTTACAGTGTTTGACCGCTGCGTGGATTGGACCCACTCTTAATTTATTTATGATTTCCTCAACAACTACTTTCTCACCTTCTACAACTGTTAGAACTTCTCCAGTATAAAGGTTTTTCACATAACCATTTAAGCTAAGTTTCTTTGCCTCACGTAATACAAAATATCTAAATCCAACTCCTTGAACTAATCCGTTAACAATAATCTCAGCACGAACTTCCATTTAGATGTAATTTTTTCTCCAGAAATGATTTAAAAAATTAGAGATTTTTTGTGTGAGTACAAAGAAACGAAACCAGCAATTCAGCTAATCTTTTTTATTATAACCAAAGTTTTTAAGCAAATTTTCATCACTTCGCCATTTTTTCCTGACCTTCACTCTCAATTCAAGAAAAACCTCACGCTGTAAAAATTCTTCAATTGATTCTCTGGCTACCTTTCCCAGTTTTTTAATTGCAGTTCCTCCTTTACCAATAATTATTGCCTTTTGAGAATCTTTTTCAACTACTATTTCCGCACTAATGTAGTGTTTATTGTGTTCTCTTTCTTTAAACTCTGCAATTAAAACTTCACAACTGTAGGGTATCTCATCTCGATATAGTTCCAAGATTTTTTCTCTGATAATTTCAGAAACAAAAAATCTTTCATTTGCATCAGTTAATTGATCTTCGGGAAAAAGCTTTGGACCCTCCGGGATATATTTTAGTAGATCTTCAATTACCCGTTGAATATTAAAATTTAAAGTGGCTGAAACAGGTATCACTTCTTCAAAAAGATTTGTATTTCCATAATGGATTATAAGTTCATTTGCCTGTTCTTGTGAAATCAAATCAACTTTGTTAATTACCAATAATTTTGATTTATTAATTTCGCCAACAGTTTTTTTTACAAATTCTTGATTTAATAATTTGTAACCAGACGGATCATCTTTAGCATCAATTAAAAAAACTATAATATCCGAATCATCAATTGAATTTTTAATATCATCCATCATTTTTTCTTGCAGTAAATATGCTGGAGAAATTATTCCAGGGGTATCCAAAAATATAATCTGGAAATTTTCTTCACTTAAAATTCCTAGAATTCTTTTACGTGTAGTCTGCGGTTTTGCAGTTATAATTGAGAGTTTTTGTCCAAGCATTGTATTCAGCAAAGTAGATTTGCCAGCATTTGGAAGCCCAATAATCGCAACAAAACCTGTTTTATGGTTGGTCATTAATCCATCAAAAAAAATAATGTGTTAGATGAAAAGATACGAAAAATGAAAGTTTAAATATGGTGACCGTTGCCCAGATTGGCTTTAGCACGTTTTTGCATTTCAAAGAAGAAATAGCCGGAGATAATTATAACAAGAGAAAAGATTGAACCAAGGATTGATAATCCCTTCCCGCTGAAAAGCTGCTTAATAAAATCAACAAAACCACCACTGAGAACAGTAACCGTTTCTAAAACATTTAGCGAATCGCTCACTGGTGAAGAAGTAGAAATTATTGCTGAGATAGAAAAACCAAATATTACCAAACAGAGAATTGTTATAAATGCTGCTATGGAAAATATAAAATATTTCTGCTGCTTTGGAACTGCAAATTTTCTGTGCCCGATTTTGCTCATAACCTTGTTAGTAAAACTGGCACTAGCTTCATCTTCATTTAAATTGAATAGTTCATTATGAACATATTTTAAAGTGTTAAATTTTTTTCTTAATTCTTCGGAAGATTGTAGTTCAGATTTTACATGTTCGCTCTCCTCAACATTCAGTTCACCATCCAAATATTTATTTAGAATTTCATCGGTAATTTTCATCAACATAATTCCTTTGTTAACCTGCTTGTCAATATTAAGTCGCGTAAGCTATTACGCGAACGATACAGCATAACTTTTACATTTGATACTGAAATTTGCATAACTTCACTTATTTCTTCAATGCTCATTTCATTTAAATAAAACATACTGATTATTGCAGAATATCTTCCCGGAAGTTTGTTTACTGTATTATGAATAAACTCGCTAAAATCTTTTTTTTCAACATCAATAGAATCATATTCACTTTCAAGATTGAAATGATCTTCCACGGAAGACATTTCAGATTCAATCTTTCTTTTTTTAGATGAAAGCTTTGTTAATGCAGTGTTGTAAACAATTTTGTAGAACCATGTTGAAAATTTTGATTCACCTTTAAAATTTTTAAGTGAATTAAATGCTTTCAAAAAACAGTCCTGTAAAACTTCTTCTGCATCAAATTCATTTTTGAGCATTCTGTTTAGTAAAGAGAAAGCTTTATTTTTATATCTATCAATAATAATTGAATAATCCGATTCATTACCTTTTAGTACCGAATCAATTATTTCCTGATCAGAAAAATTTTTCATTCGATTTTTAGACTAATAGTCCGTGATTTAAGTTACAGATTGATATCTTAATAGGAAAATAGCTGGCTAATTCAACAAAATCAATTTTCAATCAAAGCATTTTGGATCTAGTAATCAAAATTTTGTAACCTATTGTTAGTCTCCATTGTCTGAAGTTACAGACAAAAAGAAAGGAGAAAAAATGGAAGGCGCAATTGCTGTATTTATTCCTATAGTAATGTTTTTAATAATAGGTTTAATAGCTGTTACAGCCATATACTACCGATCGAGAGAAAGACAAATGCTAATTGAAAAAGGATTGTCTGCTTCTGAAATAAAAGAGTTCTTCAAGCAGAGAAGAGATCCTTTCTGGTTAATGAAGATTGGCATAATAAGTATATTTTTTGGAATCGGTCTAGGAATAGGATTGATGTCCGGTCCGGAAGAAACCAGGGAAGTTGTAACACCTACTACAATTTTTATCTTTACCGGATTAGGTTTTGTTATTGCAAACGTTTTAGGAAATAAGTTTCGCAAAAGATATGATTTAGAAGAAAAGGCTGGTAGTTGAACCAGCCTTTTAAATTTAAATTAACTCTCCTGCGCTTCAAGCCATCGTTCAGCATCGAGTGCCGCCATACAACCGGAACCTGCTGCTGTAACAGCCTGCCTGTATTTACTATCAATTACATCACCGCAAGCAAAAACACCCTCAATATTTGTGTAAGTGGATTCAGGTTTTACTTTTAAATAACCTACATCATCCATATCGAGTTGTCCTTTAAAAATATCTGTGTTCGGTTTATGTCCTATTCCAATGAACAATCCATCTGCCTTTACTTCCTCTGTAGATTGATCCCGAGTATCTTCCACAATTACTCCTGTCATTTTCTTTACGCCATTTTGTTCAGTGCCAACGACATCTTTTATGACTTTGTTTAAAAGAAATTTGATCTTCGGATTTTTCTTAGCACGGTTTTGCATAATAGTAGATGCTCTGAGTCCTTCTCTTCTGTGAATAATCGTAACTTCGGATGCATGATTTGTAAGATATGTGGCTTCTTCCATTGCAGTATCTCCGCCGCCAACTACAAGTACTTTTTGATTTTTAAAGAAGAATCCATCGCAAGTGGCGCAAGCAGAAACACCATAACCCATAAATTTCTTTTCGCTTTCCAATCCTAAAAGTTTGGCCGAAGCACCAGTTGCAACAATAACTGCATCTGCTGTATACTCTTCATCGTATGTTTTAAGTTTGAACGGTCTTTTCGAATAATCAACTTCTGTAATTTCTTTATATATACTTTCCGCACCGAATCGCTGTGCTTGTTTTCTCATTATATCCATCAATTCAGGACCTTGAATCCCTTTTTCAAAACCGGGGTAATTTTCAACTTCAGTTGTAATTGTTAGCTGTCCGCCTGGCTGCATTCCTTCAAAAATAACGGGTTTAAGATTTGCACGTGCGTTGTAAAGTGCAGCTGTAAAACCTGCTGGTCCCGAACCGATTATTATTATTTTGTGATGATTATCTGCCATTTCTTTCCTCTGTGTATTTTATCAAGTAAAAAATTTTTAATGATTTGATTACACAAATTTAATAAAGTTTCAGATGTTAAGTTTTAAGTGATTAAAAGCACTTATTTGCGTTTAAGAAATGCTGCGTTACGTTTTATACCGGAAAGCTTTGCCCTTTTAACAGGGGAATGTTTGAACTGAGCTCTGAATTCTTCCTCTTTCATTTCTAGTACTTCATTCAAAACGAGTTCCTTTTTTTGTGGATGGAATTCGTTTACTAATGATTCAATAGCAAATTTCTGGTTCCACGGACAAACATCTTGGCAGATATCACATCCAAATAACCAGCCGTCAAAATTATTTTTAAATTCTTCGTGGATAGCATTTTTGTTTTCAATTGTTAAATAAGAAATACACTTATTTGAATCAACAACGTATTCATCAACTATTGCATCGGTAGGACAAGCATCAATACAAGCCGAACAGCTTCCGCAGAAATCAGGAATTTGCACTGAGTAATCAAACTTATAATTTGTAATTATATTCGCAATAAAAAACCAGCTTCCGATTTCACGATTAATTACGTTTGTATGCTTACCAAGCCAGCCAATTCCAGCACGAACAGCCCATGCCTTGTCCATCACAGGTCCAGTATCTACATAAGAAAAAGATTTAAAATTATGATCAATATTTTTTAACTCTTCTTCAAGCTCATTGAGCATAGCCCATATAATTAAATGATAGTCTTTTCCCCAAGCATAGCGAGATATTTTTCCAAATGTTTCTTGATTAGAATATGAGTGAGGAGTGTAATAATTCAAACCCAAAGAAATAACAGATTTTGCACCCTGCAGGATTTTTGTTACATCTTTTCTTTTATCGTAATTACGTTCCATGTAATTCATTTCAGCCTGATAATTTTCATTCACCCATTGCTCAAGTCTTTCAGATTCTTTCTTTAATAGTTCGGCCTCGGCAAAACCAACTAGATCAAATCCAATTTGCTTGGCTTTTTGAATTACAATTTCGTTTGTAAGTAAATATTTGGCCAACTACCAGTTGAATGTTTTAGATTGAACTTTTACAAAGACTTGATTATCAAAAATTTTAACAGGATAAGTTGAAAGGCCATTACTGCCGGAAAATTTTTTGCCAGTTTTTAAATTGAATTTCCAACCGTGTGCAGGACAAACAACAAAATCATTTTCAATAAATCCATCATAAATTAAGTGTGTTTGCTGATGAGGACAGATATTGTTAAGTGCAAATACTTCCGAATTGATTTTAAAGAGGGCTATTTCAATATCACTAATAATATACCTTTTACCAATTCCTTCTTCTAAATCATTTAGTGAGCAAGCAAATTTAAATCCTTCATCTTCAATTTTATTTGAACGATTTGAATTTTTTGTCAACCCTATATCCTTTATCTGTTAACTTAACCGAGACAAATGCTGTTTCAGGATCATGTCCGAAAAATAATTTCCAATTTTCATCAACTGCCTGCTTTAAATATTTTTGTTTTTCCCGCAGCGTAATAAGCGGTTGCAAATCATAACCCATAATGTATGGTAGCGGAATGTGGGAAGAGGTTGGAATTAAATCACTACAAAACAAAAATGTTTCAGAGCCGTTTGAAATTTTAACCATCTGTTGACCGAATGTGTGACCGTTTATAACAATAAATTCAATTTCATCATCCAATTTTGCATTCCCAATTGTAAAGCTAAGCACTCCTTCTTCAAACAATGGAATAAAATTTTCTTTAAGATAACTGCCTTTGTCTCTGTCCGAAGGTTTAACAGCCCAATTGTAATTTTGTTTCTGAACATAATATTTTGCATTTGGAAAAGCGGGTTCCAGCTTTTTATTTTTTAAAACAGTAGAGCCGCCCGTGTGATCGAAATGAAGGTGTGTAATTATTACATCCGTAATATCTTCGGCTTTCAATCCTTTCTTCTTAAGTGCCGATTTCATTGAAAGTTTTTCATCAACGGCATATATTTTTTTTAATTTATTATCCCACTTGTCACCCATTCCTGTATCAATAATCATTTTTTTATTCTCACTTTCCAGGAGTAAATGGCGTGTTGATAGTCTAATCCGGTTTGCTTCATCTGAGGGATTTGTTTTTTGCCACAACGTTTTGGGAACTATACCAAACATTGCACCCCCATCGAGTCCGAAAAACCCAGATTCGATTATACTTAAATTATATTTTCCAATTTTCATTTAATGGATCTTTATTTAGTATTATTTCATCTACAAAGCAAATAAAAGAAGAATGTATTGAAAATACAAAACCATTTTGCTGTGCACTAAGTCCAATTTAAAATAAAAAAGGCACCGGATGGTGCCTCTAAAACGCAAAATCCGATTATCTTCCTAATCCATCAAGATAATCCTTTTTCTTTAAAAGCTGTTCTTCGTTTTCAACATGATTTGGATCCGGCAAGCAGCAGTCAACGGGACAAACAGCCGCACATTGAGGTTCATCGTGAAATCCTTTACACTCTGTACATTTATCAGGTACTATATAAAAGAACTCATCGGAATAAAATCCTTCCGCACCCGAAGGGGCAGCATCGCCATTACCATAAGTTTTTCCTGATAATTCCCAACTTACACCACCTTCATAAATTGCGGTATTCGGACATTCAGGCTCGCAGGCACCGCAGTTAATGCACTCTTCAGTTATATATATCGCCATTTCATTGCTCCTTTAAGATTAGTATTGTGTTCAACTCAAAAAAGTATTTAATATTTTGAACCACAAAATTTCTTCAAAAGTTCAACTCAATTTTAAAAAATTTATCATCTCCTTCAAGGAAAATCCTGCTGAGTCGTTAATTAATCAATAGAAACTCTATTTTGTCTTAACTCGATACCAAAAAAAGCAGCAATATTATATGTAATTAGCAGAAGTACAATTGGCAAAACTTCGTAATAATCCCTCAATTCATCTAAAAATCCAAGAAAAAATGTAAGAATTATAAGTGGTACAGCAATCCAGAGAGCATCTTTCAGAAATTTAGGCTTTGCTTTCCATTTACTAAATGTTGCTAAAATGATTATAAGAAAAACAATAAAAGTGGAGAGTGAATAGCCATTGAAGATTAGATAGTTTCGATCAAGAAGATGAAATTCTACCAGACCACCGGGATTATTCTGAAATAAAAAGTAAAGTACAATTTTTATCGTAGCAAAAACAGACAGCTGTGCTGCAATTAATTGATAGTAAAGCTTGCTTGCAACCTTTTCATTTTTATAAAAATGGATGGCAAAAATTAAAGTGAGAAGTATAACAGTTTCTTTATTGAAACACGAAATAAAAAATAAAACTAAAAAGTAACTCCATTTTCTTTTGATTAAAAATACCAATCCCAAGGTAAAAATGAACAACGTTGGGAAATCATAAATGTAACTATAATACTGAAACATTGCTGGCAAAACAAGTAATGCAGTGAGCGAAATAAAATTACTAAACCAATCGGGTGAAATATAAATCTCAACCAGTAAATTTTTAAAAGCACTCACAAATCCAAGCAAGGCAAACCACATAAAAATGGTTGCAATGGTGTATTCAGTTATAAACTCTCTTTCCCATTTTAATTTTTTAAGTACAAGTATGCTAAACTCACTCGATTCAACATTTTCAGTTAATGAGTTGTGAACTGCTTCAGGTACGATTTCACTTACAACTCGTACTGCGGATGGTAAAAGTGTTCTATAAACGAAAGGTTTCCATGCTGTTCCGTAAATCATTTCGGAAAACATTGCACGCTCATAACCGTTTATGCCGGGATATTTTACAAAAACAATTAATACATAACCAGAAAGAATTAATGATGCAAACCAAAAGAAATATTTATTAGCAATTAAATTTTTCATTTGGATTCTTTTACTGTGTCTTCAATGTCAACTTTAAGCCGATGATCCAGATTTGCAACTCTAACTGCTATTTCCGTAATCAAAGTTGAAATTTTTTCTATCTTTTTATAATTGATTCTATCTGAATCATCTGTTGGCTTGTGATAATCCTCAAGCATATAATCATAAAAGAATACGATCGGAATTCCCTTCTTCGCATAGTTATACTGATCACTTCGGTAATAAATTCTTTGTGGATCATTTGGCTCATCGAATTGATAGTTAAAAGTAAAGTTCACTGTTTCTTCATTAGTTTCTTCTACAATTTCTTTCAACTCATTACTTAGTTTTCCTGAGCCAACGGAATAAATAGTATCTATATTCTCACGACCAACCATATCTACATTAATATTTACAACAACATCATTCATAAAACTGCTTGTGCTTGTTAAATATTTACTGCCAAGCAAACCTTTCTCTTCTGCTGCATGAAAAATAATTAGCACGGATCGTTTATTTTCATTTAAAGAAGATAATCTCCTCCCTGCTTCCAGAATAGCAACTACACCTGAGGCATTGTCATCAGCACCGTTATAAATTTCTCCATTTACAACACCTACATGATCGTAATGCGCACCAATAGTTACAAATTCATTTTTTATTTTTTCATCTAATCCATAAATAATGCCAATAATATTTTTTGAACTTCTCTTTGCACGGTAAGTACTGTAATTAAATTTTACTTTTTTACTTAATAAAAACCAATCGGGAATTTCCTCATCTTCTAAAGCTTCAACTAAGTCACCGTAAGAATATCTTTCTTTGTCCAGCAATTCTGTTATTGCATCCACTGACAGTAAAGCAGAGGGAATAGATTCATTCAAAACAAATAAATCATCATTTAAACTAAAAGCTGGTGAGAGTGCACTCCTTTTTATCCAGTTCCAATAATTTGATGCAAATTCGCCCGGAATAATGAGCATTCCCTTTGCACCGTGTTCAGCAGCATTCTTCATTTTATATTTCGGATCAATAAATTTCTTATGATCATCATCTGAAAACATTTTTTCACCACCTTGCTTTGGTCCATCGCGATAAACTAAAACAACTTTTCCAGTAATATCAAGATTCTCGTAATCATCGTAATCGTAATCAACAGCTGTTATTCCGAAGCCAGCAAAAACAATTTCACTTTCCTTACCACTATATTTATCTGAAGGCATTATTGCGGTGGATAAATAGAAATCATCGCCAACTTTAATTTGTGATTGGGAATTATCAACAGAATAAATTTCAATAGTGGATGAGGTATCGACTCCCTTTACATCAACTTCAAAATTCTGATAATATGTTCCATCATCCCCAAATGGCAAAACGTTATATTCAATTAACTTGTTTGATATAAATTCTGAGGCAAGATTTTCACCGCGAGTAGTTGCTTCTCTACCTTCAAGTTCATCTGAAGCAAGATATTCAAGGTTTGAACGAAGGAGGATTAAACTTTCCGGGTTCGCTGAATAGCCTTGAGAGAAAAGTTCTAAAGATATTAATAGAACTATTGAGATGAAGAAAATTATTTTATTCATTTTAATAATTGAAGTTAAAAGACAACATTTTCTAATCTAAACACTAAATCGGTATTGATTTTATTTTTTATTCGCCACTCAGCATAATCGCGATGAATGTGAGCCAAAGTTAAATTATCATCTTTTAATTTAACACTATTTTTTATTTTTATAAGTTGAACATTCCTTTTAATCCGAGTGAAATTAAATAAATTTTTCTAGGGATTGAATATGCAATCTTTACCTGAGTATACAAGTTACCTTTTAAATAAATGTTTTTTTCTTTATTTGAATAACTTTCATGCAGAGCTTTGCAATTATGTCATATAGATTTATACCTAAATGAAGAAATACTTTTTCATTCAATGAAATGTTTTTACTATTTTTAATTTGGTCTGTGTTCAATCCAATCAACAGCGGTTTGTAGCCTATGATTATTTGATTTTCTGAAATATCACGCAGTGCGCCATTA
>CBDUAV010000048.1:0-21093 GCA_965365225.1 uncultured Ignavibacteria bacterium
CTCAGAAAACTCTAGCTCAGCTGCGATGCTAGATAAAAATTTTGAATTAGAAAACGGTGGCAACAGACTTTTCTGGATTGACGTAATCGAATTAACAAAACAAAAAGATAACTAATATATTTTAACTTGATAAAATTTCATCAGATTCATTTTATATATTCTTTTAGATGAAAATATTCTTTTTAATCCTTTCTTTATTATTCTTTTTTCCTATTAACCATTTCTCTGATACTATTATCGTTTCAAAAAATGGAAAAGTAAATTCAATTTCAAAAGCGATACAACTGGCAAAACACAATGATGAAATAATAATTGAAGAGGGAACATACGCAGAAGGAAATATTATTGTAAATAAAAGTGTTAAGATTAGAGGAAAAGATTTTCCTGTTGTTGATGGGAAAGGGGATGGAGAAATTTTTACAGTTCGAGCAAACGATGTTTTAATTGAAGGTTTGGTTATTAAAAACTCAGGCATAAGTTATTTGGAAGAAAATGCCGGTGTAAGATTAGAGGAAGTTTGGAACTGTTCGATAATCAACAATAAATTTATAAATAATTTTTTTGCTGTCTATCTAGCAAAATCTGCTAACTGCAGTATCACAAACAATTACATTAAAGGAATAAAAAAACGGGAAACCAATTCCGGTAATGGCATTCATCTATGGTATTGTAAAAATATAACTGTTGAAAATAATACCGTACTTAATCATCGCGATGGAATTTATTTTGAATTTGTTCGCCATGGAAAAATTAACAACAATTTTAGCAAAGGAAATTTAAGATACGGACTTCACTTTATGTTCTCCGATAGCTGCGAATACAGAAAAAATACGTTTGAAGAAAATGGAGCTGGTGTTGCGGTTATGTACACTAAAAATGTTTTAATGGAAGAAAATATTTTCAAACTAAATTGGGGCTCTGCATCATACGGAATTTTACTAAAGGAGATTTCCGACAGCAAAATATCTAATAATATTTTTAATGAAAATTCAATCGGAATTTATATGGAAGGCTGCAGTCGTGTAAAGGTTGAACAGAATGATTTCATAAAAAACGGTTGGGCAATAAAACTTATGGCAAACTCGATGGGCAATTATTTTTACGACAATAATTTCGTTGCAAATTCATTTGATGTTTCTACAAACAGCAGGCAGAATTTTAATACTTTTGAAAGAAACTACTGGGCAAATTATTCCGGCTACGATTTAGATAAAGACGGCTACGGCGATGTTCCCTTCAGACCTGTTACAATGTTTTCGATGATGGTTGAAGATCAGCCAACTTCGCTTATTTTACTAAACAGTTTATTTATAAAAATATTAGATGTTGCTGAGAGTATTGTACCTGCAATTACCCCCGAAGCACTTACTGATCCTAAACCAAGAATGAGCTCGTACAATTGATTGAAATTAAAAATTTAAATAAAAAATTTGGAAAGACAGAGGTTCTCAAAAACATTAGCCTCACAATTGAGTCCGGTAAAGTTACTGCAATTGTAGGACCGAACGGTTCCGGCAAAACAACATTAATTAAATCTGTGCTGGGCTTAGTGAAGCAAACTGCTGGTGAAATTTTAGTTGATGGAGAAAGCACGAAAAGTAATTTTAATTACAGAAATAAAATCGGCTACATGCCGCAGACTGCTAAATATCCCGATAATTTAACCGCAAATGAATTGCTGTCACTCGTAAAAGATTTAAGATCAAAGGGTGATATTCGATCGAGAGAATTAATCGAATCGTTCAATCTAACAAGTGAACTGGAAAAACCATTCAAAAATTTGTCAGGCGGAACAAAGCAAAAACTTTCTGTTTTAATATCGTTTGCTTTCGATCCGCAGATATATTTTCTCGATGAACCAACTGCCGGATTGGATCCAATATCAAGCAGCCACTTTAAAGATCTTGTAGCAAAGGAAAAAGAAAATAAAAAAACTTTAGTTCTAACCTCACATATAATGGCTGAAATTCAGGAATTAGCAGATGAAATAGTTTTTCTTTTGGAAGGAGAAATTAAATTTAAAGGAACAATCAATTCTTTGCTTGAGCATAAAAAAGAAACCAAACTCGAACGCGCAATTGCTGAATTAATGAGTGGGGAAAAACAATGAGTTTGATGTTCAAAGTTTTGCGCTACGAAATTCACAACACAATTAGAAGTAAGTGGGTTCTACTTTATACATTTTTCTTTTTTCTGCTTGGGTATACACTTTTTTCATTAAGCGGTGATGTTAATAAAGCATACATCAGCTTGATTAATATTGTGCTAATTGTTATTCCACTTGTCTCGCTAATTTTTGGGGCGATCTACCTTTACAACTCACGCGAATTTATTGAAATGATGCTAAGCCAGCCGATCGATAGAAAAACCTTATTTGCAGGAATTTATTTTGGTACAAGTATTCCTCTTGCAGCAGGTTATTTGATTGGCATTATTACACCGTTTTTAATTTTTGGAAAAGTAAAGGAACAAACGGAAGGATTAATTTTTCTTGTTTTGATTGGTATTGCACTTACCTTTGTTTTCATTGCAATTTCATTTTTAATCACAGTATTGCAGGATGATAAAGCAAAGGGGTTGGGATTGATAATTCTAATCTGGCTTGTCTTTTCAGTTGTTTACGATGGTATAGTCCTGTTTATAGTTTACTATTTTGAAGAGTATCCGCTTGAAAATATTATAATTGCTTTGAGCGTAATTAATCCAATTGATTTAGGGAGGATTTTATTCCTTTTGAAATTTAACATTGCTGCACTTATGGGTTACACAGGTGCTGTCTTTCAAAAATTCTTCGGAAGCTCTTTGGGAGTGTTAATTTCTGCAGGCTGCATTTTTTTATGGATTATTTTCCCTCTGTTTTTCAGCACGAAAATCTTCCGGAATAAGGACTTTTAAAATTTTTGTTATTATTTAGCTTCTATCATTGAAGATTAAAAGCAAATACACTATCTTTAACCAGACAAAATTATCTGATTTCATATTATGACAGTTATATTTTCAAAAAAGTGTGAATACGGATTGCAGGCAATACTATACATTGCTGCGCATCCTCCAGGTGAAACAATTCCAGCCGAAAAAATTTCACAGGCATTAAAAATTCCTCGTGAGTTTGTATCGAAAATTTTACAGGATTTAAAAGTAAGCGGATTGATTGGTTCTGTTAAAGGTAAAGCAGGAGGATTTTTTCTTGGGAAAGAGCCTTCACAAATTAAATTAATTGATATTGTTGAAGCAATAGATGGATTAGAAATGTTCAACAGCTGCGTGCTAGGTTTTCCTGAATGTTCACCGGAGGCACCATGCCCAGTACATAACAAATGGGGAGTACTCAGAGACCAGGCTTACCAGATGCTAAAAGCAGAAACACTGGATCAGTTAAAAGAGAGAACACTTGCTAAAATTTCGAAGATTTGATTTTTAGGATGCATATCAACGGATCAAATAGAAAAAAAATAAATAAGAATAATGAAAAACCTGTCCAGAAATTTAGATTTATTGTTCAGTTTCTTTTTACCCTATTATGTATCTGGATTGGAATTGAGTTCTTTTTCTTTGTTCAATATTTAGAAACAAATGGAACATCTGCCTTTATTAGCAGACCGCCCGGAGTTGACGGCTTCCTTCCAATAAGTTCATTTATGAGTTTCTATCTATTTATGGTTACTGGTCAAATTCATTCTGCACATCCAGCCGGTTTCTTCATCTTTTTTGCTATTGTTTTTGTTTCTATCGTTTTTGGAAAAGCATTTTGTAGTTGGCTTTGCCCGGTTGGGTTTTTATCTGAATTGATTGGTGATTTCGGCGACAAAATTTTTAAGAAAAAAATAAAACTTCCGCGGTGGTTGGATTATCCACTGCGAAGTTTAAAATATTTGTTGCTTGGCTTTCTTTTCTATTCTGTTTTTGTTTTGATGAGCACAGTTGCAATAAAATCATTTTTGAACAGCCCGTATAATCTTGTCTCCGACATAAAAATGTTTTATTTCTTTGCAGACATTTCCAGGACATCACTAATAGTTCTTTCTATTTTATTTTTACTTTCAATTCCGATTAGAAATTTCTGGTGCAGGTATCTATGTCCTTACGGAGCTTTACTTGGAATCACTTCAATTTTAAGCCCAAATAAAATCAAGCGAAATGCTTCCAGTTGTATTGATTGTAATTTATGCAATAAAGCATGTCCTTCTTTTATAAAAGTTGATAGCATGAAAATAATTGTCTCTGATGAGTGCACAACATGCCTGAACTGTGTTGATGTTTGTCCTGTAAAAGATACTCTTCAGCTTGAAACTATAGGAACAAAAAAAGTAGTAAATAAAAAATATGTTCTTGTAGGAGTTGTTAGTTTGTTTATGCTGATAACTGGATTGGGCATGCTTTCCGGCAATTGGCAGAACAACATATCAAAAGAAGAGTATATTGATCTATATAAAGATATTGACAGCTACGGTCACCCAACCGGTACGGAATCGGTGAAGAAATTTAACGATGAAGCCATTGAAAAAGAAAAGAAACAGGAAAACAATGAACTCGAAGCATCAATACAATTTTAATTTAGTATTAATTTACTTATGCCAATAAAACGCCACAAAGCTTTGCAGCCATTATCGAGGGATCACCACAAGGGACTTATTCTTGCACAAACATTAAAAAAGGGAGCTCCACTTTACAAAGGAATGCCAACTACAATCGAAGGGAAAAAAGAGTATACCATATTATTTTATAGCTCCGATCTTATAAAGCATTTTAATGATGAAGAGCAAATCTTGTTCCCTTTAGTAAAAGGAAGAAGCAGTACGGTTGATAATCAAATAAAAGAAATTATTGATGAACATAGAAAGATGGAGAATTTAATTTCAGAAATTCAAAACATAGATGATTTAGAAAAAATTTTGAATGAGTTTGGAACACTTCTTGAAAAACACATCCGCAAAGAAGAAAGAGAACTTTTTAATGAAATTGAAAAACTATTGTCAGAGAATGAACTCTCTGAAATTGAAACTAAACTAAAATAATAGAGGGAGAATTATATGTTTAAATATTTTTCATTTACATTTTTAATGTTGTTAATTTTTCCCTCAATTTCTATTGCGCAGAATTGTGTAAAGTGTCACAATATGGTTACACCGGGGATAGTAAATGATTGGCAGTTGAGTAAACATTCAGCCAATGACGTTATCTGCTCAGATTGTCATGGCAGCGATCATAATTCTCCGAAAAATGTTGATCTGGTTGATATGCCTACACCCGAAGTTTGTGCAACCTGCCATGAAACTCAGGTTAATCAATATAGCAAAGGCAAGCATGCTCTTGGTTGGGCTTCTATGAATGCAATGCCAACAATTCACATGCAGCCAATGGCTTTAACTGAAGGCATGAAAGGCTGTGGAAGCTGCCATAAAATTGGTTTAAAATCAGAAGAACAGATAAAGCAGCTTAAAGCAGATGGACAGCAGTATGGTGTGGCATCCTGCGATGCATGCCATACACGACATCTTTTTTCACTTGAAGAAGCAAGACAGCCGCAAGCTTGTCAAACATGCCATATGGGTTTCGATCATCCGCAGTGGGAAATGTACTCAGGTTCAAAACATGGTGTGAGATATCTTTTAAAGCAGAATGGGATATTACCAGAAACTGCTTCTGCACCGACTTGCCAAACCTGCCATATGCAGAATGGTAATCATGAAGTTAGAACCGCGTGGGGATTTCTCGCGGTAAAATTACCAATGCCTGAAGATGAACAATGGACTAAGGACAGGATAACAATTTTGCAAGCACTGGGTGTTTTAGATCTTGAAGGAAATCCAACCGCACTTCTTGATGTTGTAAAAGCTGCTGATGTTGCTAGACTAACACAGGAAGATTGGGATAGAGAAAGAAATAAAATGTTGGAAACTTGTAATTCCTGCCACTCAGGTAATTTTGCAAAGCTGGAGCTTGAAAAAGGCGATAACATGATTAAAGAAGCAGATCGTTTAATGGCGGAAGCTATTACAATTGTAGCCGGACTATACAAAGATGGAATAATTCCAAAACCTGATTCATATGCCTATGCTTTTCCAATGTTATTGACTTTCCACGATGCACCAACTGTTGTTGAGCAAAAACTTTTTGTAATGTTTCTTGAGCACAGAATGAGAACATTCCAGGGAACATTTCACGCCAATCCTGATTATGCATTGTGGTATGGCTGGAGTGAAATGCAGCGAAGCCTAGGCGAAATTCGCGAGCTTTCAGAACAGATGAGATTTGCACACTCCAAGTAAAGATTTTTCTAACTAACCTAATTTCTTTAAGAAATTGGGTTAGTTTCTTAATAATCTGTAAAAATCAACAAAAATTCTGTAACTAATTTCCCAGTATTATCATTGCTTGATAACAATTAAATATTTATGTTTGTTAACAAATGATGAAGAAGAGAATTTCGATATTATCATTAACCCTACTGTTCCTTTTTTCTACAACAGGATTGCCGGTTACATATCACCTGTGCGAAATGATGGGCGAAAAATCATTGAACGAATGTGAAGTTTGTAAGATTGAAATGCAAAAAGTTGAGACATCATGCTGCGTTGAAGATAAAGTTCAAGAGCCAATAACTATTTCTTCTGAAAATCCCATCTGCTGTCAGGATGAATTTGTTTTCAATAAAGTCGAAGACGATTTTATTTATACAAAATCGGATGTAAATGTTTTTTCTTCATCAGAGAATTTATTTTACACAATAACTTTAGTTCCACCTTTTGTAGATTTTTCAAAAGAGACATCTTTCTACGGTGATTCCTCCCCCCCGTTTTTAATTGATTCTGAAATACATATAACTAATCATTCCCTTCTAATTTAATTTTTTCTTCTTTTCTAATTAAGAAACAGGATTAGTGCGTCTTCACTAATTCTATTCTGCCATTTTATTTACTTAACTGTAAATAGTATAAAAAATTTTATCAGGAAGAAAAAAATGAGAACAGACCTAATAAAAATTTTAATTGCCGTAATACTCTTTGCTTCGAATGCAGCAGCACAGTATGAATCACTGGATGAACTGGTACAAATTGCGATTGAAGTAAGTCCCAAAATTAAAATGCTTGAAGCAAGAAGGAATGCGGCATTTAACAGAATCGAAATAAACTCCAACATGCCAGATCCGGTTTTGACATTAGGACTTGCAAATATGCCGACCAATTCTTTTTCGTTCACACAGGAACCGATGACACAAAAAGTTGTGGGATTGATGCAATCTTTTCCTTTCCCTGGAACTCTTACAGCCATTGAAGAAGCAAAAGCAATTGATACTTTAATTGTTGATGAAGAAATAAAAGATGCTGTGAATAAAATAAGGATGATGACTGAACAAAGGTATTACGAATTGAGTTATTTAAGAAAGGCTATAAGATATAATGAGGAGAGTTTAAATCTTCTCCACACAATATCAGATGTTGTCTCAACTAAATATACCGTTGCAACTGCGAGCCAGCAGAATGTAATTAAAGTACAACTTCAGATAACAAATCTAATGGAGAAGATTGAGGACTTGAAGAGTAAAGAGCAAACGGTTATTGCAGATTTGAACGCACTCTTACTCAGAGATGCTGCATCGCGAATTATTACAGATGATTTTAATGAAATTGAGTTTTTGAATACTATACATACAAACCTTGATTCTCTTGCATATAGCAACAGACCTCTGCTAAGTGGAATTAAATACGCTGAAAAAAAATCACAGTTAAACCAAAATGCAGCAGAAAAAAAATTCTATCCCAATATAAACCTGCAGGTGCAATATGGATTCAGGGATAAGATTGCTGCAACAAATACAATCCTGAATGATTTTCTTTCGGTGATGGTTGGAGTGACTCTACCGTTGAATTACGGTGGCAAATATTCTTCCGGCGTCGAAGAACATCTCTCTATGCAGGAGTTTTACTCGCAGCAGTATTCACTTGCTCTTCAGAATTTGAGAGGAAGATTTGGTGCTATCACTTCTCAGTTAAATTCGTTTGAAGAGAGAATTAAACTTTTTGAAGAAGGTTTGCTTCCACAAGCTAGGCAGAATTTTAATTCAGCTCTTGCCAGTTACCAGGTTGATGAGGTTGATTTTTTAAATGTAATAGATGCACAAGACCAAATGCTGAAGCTAGAAACCAATCTTTATAGACTGAAGATAGACTACCTGAAGCTTGTATCCGAACTTGAGTTTTTAACAGGAAAAGAATTTTAATTAGGAGTATTGAAGTGAAAAAGAAATTAATAATCATATTAGCAATTGCGGTTGTAATACTTGTGCCGGTTTATTTTTTGTTTATTGCCGGCGGATCTTCTGATATTGCTTTAGAAGAAAAACAATTATACACGTGCGGAATGCACCCGGAAATTATTTCTGATGAACCGGGTTTATGCCCGATTTGCGAAATGAATTTAACGCCTGTAAAAAGTAATAATCAAAAATCATCCGGAGAAAGAAAAATTCTTTACTGGCAGGCACCAATGGACCCGAATGAAATTTATGATGAACCCGGAAAATCAAAAATGGGAATGGACCTCGTTCCGGTATATGAAGATGAAGCTTCTGGTTCAGGATTTGTAACAATTGATCCCGAAGTTCAGCAGAATATGAACATTAAAACTGTAAAGGTTCAGGTAAAGCAACTTTCATCAAAAGTAAATACGAACGGAGTGCTGCAGACAAATGAAACCAGCGAATACATCGTTACAACAAGAATCAACGGCTGGGTTGAAAAACTTTTTGTGAATTACACTGGTCAGCAGGTTTCAAAAGGCTCAAAGCTGATGGATATTTATTCACCTGAACTTGTTTCTGCGCAGCAGGAATTGCTCACCGCACTTTCGTATCAGAATACAGTTAACGCCAGTTCATTGCAATCAATCCGTAAGAGCGGCAACGAGCTTGTGAAAAATTCAATGAGAAAGCTTGAACTGCTTGAAGTTTCTGATGCTGAAATAAAAAGATTAATAGACACAAAAGAAGTAAAAACATATATCACACTATTTGCTCAGAAGTCCGGCACAGTTCTCGAAAAGAATATTGTTGAAGGACAGAAAGTCATGGGAGGAATGCCATTGTTGAAAATTGCCAACCTATCTTCTCTGTGGCTGATGGCAGATATTTATGAATATGAACTTGCAAAAGTTAAAATCGGATCGAAAGTATCAATCACTTTTAATTTTCTTCCGGGAAAAATTTATGATGGAAAAGTTTCTTTCATTTATCCTACACTCGATCCTAAAGCAAGAACGGTTAAAATCAGAATTGAATTAAACAATCGCGGCGAGCTGAAACCATCAATGTTTGCAAACATAACTATTGAAGGCGAAGATCTTGGCAGTAAACCTGCTATTCCCGAAAATGCAATTATCCGAAGTGGTTTAAAAGATGTCGTGATTCTTTCCATTGGAGATGGCAAGTTCAAACCACAGCAAGTTCAACTCGGAGGCTATGCAGATGGTTACTATCAGGTTTTAAATGGATTGAGTGAAGGAAATACAATCGTCACTTCTGCTCAGTTCTTAATTGATTCGGAAAGTAATCTTAAAGCTGCAATAAATCAGTTTCAAACTTCAACACAAACTATGGAAGATTTATCTGGCGAAACCTCAGTGAAGACGGAAAGAAAAGGGAAGATGGATGATGGAAGTCAGAAAATCGAAGAGCACGATCATTCTTCATCTATCGTACACGAAGGAGTAATTGATGTTGAAGTGATAGATAAAAACAAAGACGGCAAACTCTGGGAATGTCCTATGGATTGGAATGTAATTTCAGATGAATCAGGAAGATGTTCGCTATGCAATATGAAGTTGAAAGAATATTCAATTGAAGAAGTGAAAGCAAATCTTGAAAAGTATGGTTATGAGTTTAAGAAGTAATATAGTAGTTATTCTGAGCGTAACTAAGAATCTCAGAGATTCTTCATTTCGTTTCACTCCATTCAGAATGACGGTTATAGAGAAAAAAGTTTTTGGAGAAAATAAATGATAACATCAGATCAAAATAAAGACGGATTGATTGCAAAGCTCATCGAGTGGTCAATCAACAATAAATTTTTAGTGATCATTTTCACCGTGGCATTAATTGCTTTGGGCGTGTGGGCATTAACAACAACAAAAGTTGATGCGATTCCCGATCTAAGCGATGTGCAGGTAATAATAATTACTGAATATCCCGGGCAGGGACCACGGATAGTTGAAGACCAGGTTACATATCAGCTTACAACTAAAATGCTTTCTGTTCCTTATGCAAAAGATGTCCGTGGATATTCAATGTTCGGCTATTCGATGGTTTACATCATCTTTGAAGATGGCACAGATATTTACTGGGCACGAAGCCGAGTACTTGAATATTTAAATGGATTACAGGGAACTTTACCAGCAGGTGTTAATCCTCAGCTCGGTCCTGATGCAACAGGGCTTGGCTGGGTTTATCAATACACACTTAATTCAGATAAAAAAGATTTACAGGAGCTTCGCTCAATACAGGATTTCTTTCTGAAGTATGAACTCTCTTCCATTCAGGGAGTTGCTGAAGTTGCGAGCATTGGCGGATATGTAAAACAGTACCAGGTTAATCTTGATCCGAACAAGCTGGCTTCTTACAACATTCCGCTTCAAAAAGTTAAGATGGCAATCAAGCAAAGTAACAATGATGTTGGCGGCAGACTGCTTGAAATAGGTGAAATGGAATTTATGGTGCGAAGTCTTGGATATATAAAAAGCAAAGAAGATCTTGAAATCGTTGCAATTGGAGTTTCGCCTAATTCCGGTTCGCCTATATATCTGAAAGATGTTGCAACTATCGATATTGGGCCTGAATTGCGTAGAGGTTTAGCTGAATGGAACGGTGAAGGAGAAACTGTTGGTGGAATTGTAGTTATCCGTTTCGGAGAAAATGCACTGGCAGTTATCGAGCGGGTTAAAGAAAGATTGGAAGAATTAAAAAGATCTTTGCCAGATGATGTTACAATTGATGTTGCGTATGACAGGTCTGGATTGATTGACAGGGCGATAGATAATCTAAGCGATAAACTAATTGAGGAAACAATAATAGTTGCGTTAATCATTATTGCTTTTCTGCTTCACATAAGAAGTTCTTTTGTTGCAATCTTCACATTGCCCACGGCAGTTCTCATTTCATTTTTAATAATGAGGCTACAAGGAATAAATGCAAATATTATGTCACTCGGTGGAATTGCAATTGCAATCGGTGCGATGGTGGATGCTTCAATAGTGATGGTGGAAAATGCGGCAACGCATCTTTCATCGGAGCAGGATAAACCTCAGAAGGAAAGAAGACAGCACTGGGTTACTATTCTCGAATCTGCAAAAGAAGTTGGTCCTTCAATATTCTATTCATTGGTTGTGATAACAATCTCGTTTTTACCCGTCTTCACACTTGAGCAGCAGGAAGGAAGAATGTTCAGACCCCTTGCATTTACAAAAACATATGCAATGGCAGGCGCCGCAATACTTGCAGTTACTATTGTACCGGTTCTTATTGGTTACTTTGTCCGTGGAAAAATTAGGAAAGAAGAAGATAATCCAATAACCAGATTACTTGTAAAGATATATCACCCGATAGTTGATTTCGTCATGAAGAGGAGATGGTGGGTGATGGCAACTGCCCTGATCATTGTGCTCGTTACAATTATTCCTTTCTCAAAGCTCGGATCCGAATTTATGCCCCCGTTGTATGAAGGTGATTTGTTATATATGCCTACAACTCTGCCCGGTATTTCAATAACTAAAGCACGTGAGATACTTCAGCAGACAGATAAGATAATTAAATCTTTTCCTGAAGTTGAAAGTGTATTTGGAAAAATTGGTAGAGCAGAAACAGCAACCGATCCTGCACCATTAACTATGATTGAAACAACAATTCGTTTAAAACCCCAGGAAGAATGGCGACCGGGAATGACTCCCGAAAAGCTTGTTGAAGAAATGAATAGCGCAATTCAAATTCCCGGATTAACAAATGCATGGACGATGCCGATAAAAACAAGAATTGATATGCTTTCAACAGGAATTAAAACTCCTGTGGGAATAAAAATAGCCGGTGAAGATTTAAATGTGCTGCAGGATCTCGGAAAACAAGTTGAAGAATTAATGAAAACTGTTCCCGGAACACGTTCTGCTTATGCTGAGCGATCTGTTGGCGGGAACTATGTTGATTTTATCATTGACCGTGAAGCAATTGCTCGTTATGGATTGACTGTTGCTGATGTGCAGGAAGTTTTTATGTCTGCCGTCGGCGGGATGAACATAACAAAAACTGTTGAAGGATTGGAACGTTATCCTGTTAATCTTCGCTACTCGAGAGATTACCGTGAAAATATTGAAGCGATGAAGCGTGTGCTCGTCCCAATTCCTATGGGAGGTAATATTCCGCTTGAACAGCTTGGCGAGTTTGAGATTAAAAAAGGTCCGCCAATGATCAAATCAGAAAATGCACGACCAAATACATGGGTGTATGTTGACATTAAAGATGTTGATGTGGGAAGTTACATTGATAACGCAAAAGAAGTTGTTGAAAATAATCTTACTCTTCCTGCGGGATATTCAATTAAGTGGAGTGGACAGTATGAATATATGGAGCGTGCATCGAAACATTTATCAATGGTAATTCCGCTAACGCTTTTGATTGTAATAGTTTTGCTTTATATGAATACTAAATCAATGGTGAAAACCGGAATTGTTTTACTTGCACTTCCATTCTCGATGGTCGGTGCCATCTGGTTTTTATACCTGGCAGGTTTTAATCTTTCAGTTGCTGTTTGGGTTGGAATAATTGCTCTGCTTGGTGTTGATGCAGAAACGGGTGTAGTTATGCTATTGTATCTCGATATCGCTTACGAAAAATTTAAAAAGAACGGTTTGCTTAAAAGTATGGCCGATCTTCGTGAATCAATTTTTGAGGGTGCAGTTAAAAGAATAAGACCAAAGATGATGACGGTAATGACAACTATGCTTGGCTTGCTTCCGATATTAATCGGACTCGGTGCAGGTTCAGATGTAATGAAAAGAATTGCAGCACCGATGGTTGGTGGTATTCTTACAAGTATGATAATGGAACTTACGGTTTACCCGGCAATATATTATGCAATAAAAAGAAGAGAAGTGAGGAAGATGTTAGCAGAACAATGAGTATTTCATGCTGAACTTGTTTCAGCATCTTTAAAGAAAGAGATCCCGAAACAAGTTCGGAATGACAAATAAAACTTTAATTAACTATAATCACCAAACAAAAAGGAGTAACACAATGTTAAAACAACTTATATTCGCAATCGTACTCGTTTCTTTCCTGGGTGTCTTTACAATGGCGCAGGACAAAACAACTACTGATAAAACAGAAAAGAAAGAATGTGCAAAAGGTTGCTGTAGTCACGAATCAAAAACTTCAATGACAATGGCAACTATGGATATGGACAGCATTCATACTGGTCATAAGCATGGTCAAATGAAATCAATTGAGACTGAAGAGGTCTCAATTGTGTGGGAAGGTGAGATTGATCTCGCTGCCATCGATGAAAATAAAGATAGCAAGGTTTATCAGGACCAGATGTGCTGGAATGTGATTTCAGACGAACCCGGTGAATGCCCGCAATGCGGAATGATTCTGAAAGAAGTTTCTCTTAATGATGCCCAGAAAAATCTTGAAGAAAATGGCTTTGAAGTGAATTAGTCTTTCAATATGCTACCGGTGTTTCGGCACCGGAAGTTTTATGCTAAACCTGAATTTTTTAACTAATTTTAAAATACTTTGAGAAAAATGAAACGAAGAAAATTTATAATCAAATCAACACTAGCAGGGGCTGCGTTATACTTGCCCAAAATATTTTCGTTTGTTGGAAATAATAAGAAAGCCGTAACAGGAAATCCTTTGCGTTTTCCACCTGAACTTCAATCAGGAGAATCATTAGTATTCAACTCTGCCAATGTTGAGGTTTGGCCCGGAACGACTACACAGATATTAGGATTAAACGGTTCGTATCCTGCGCCAACTATACGGGTCCCAAAAGGCGATAACTTTTCTGTTCTGTTTGAAAATAAATACACAGAAGAAGCAACAGTTCACTGGCACGGATTACTTGTTCCAGAATTAATGGATGGTCAGCCAAAAGATGCAATACTTCCAGGCAACAGCTACACTTACTCATTCCCGGTTTTTCAAAAAGCCGGAACATATTTTTATCATTCACATGCACATCATCTTACAGCAAAGCATGTTTATAAAGGCTACGCAGGATTTTTTATTGTTGAAGATGATGATGAACTTCAGTACGGACTTCCAACTGGTGAATACGATGTGCCATTGTTAATACAAGACAGGCATTCAACTTATCAGCCGCAATTTAATTACACTCCCACAATGATGGATAGAATGTGGGGGTATCTTGGTGATTTACCGTTAATAAATGGAACTCCTGAAGCTTACTTTGAAGTTCAAAAAACTCTTTACAGATTCAGATTGTTAAACGGATCGAACGCAAGAGTTTATAAAATTGCATTTTCGGATAATTCACCATTCTGGGTTGTTGCAACTGATGGGGGATTGAAGGATCAAGCACTTCAAATGAATAATGTTTTTCTTTCTCCCGGTGAGAGACTTGATATTCTCTTTGATTTCTCACCTTATGATATTGGTAATTCTGTAACATTGCAATCGCAAACATTCAGTGGTGTTGGAACACAGGGAACACAAATGAATCTTTTAAGATTTGATGTAATTGGAGGTTCATCCTCCGGAGGTTTAGTTCCTACAAATTTACCACCGATAAATTATTATGATATAAATGATATAATCGGGACACGCACATTTACTTTAACACAGGGAATGATGGGCAGCGGTATGCACAGAATTAACGGATTAACGTACGATATGAACAGGATAGATGAAATAATTCCTTTTAATCAACTTGAAGAATGGAAGTTTATTAACAACACAAATAACTTTCATCCGATGCATGTGCATGGAGTTCTGTTTCAGGTTTACTCAAGAAACGGCAACACAAATCTCAACCCAAACGATAAAGGATGGAAAGACACAGTACTTGTTAATCCAAATGAAACCGTTCAAACTCTTGTGAAGTATACAGATTACTCAGGAATTTATCTTCTTCATTGCCATAATTTAGAGCATGAAGATGATGGAATGATGTTAAATATTCAAATTGATTCACCTACTAAAGTTGAAGACGAAAATTCTTCACCTGAAGTTTTTGAACTCTATCAGAATTATCCCAATCCGTTTAATCCATCAACTACAATCAAATACAAAATAAATTCAGATAATCCGGTGAGTATAAATCTAAAGATTTACGATGCTTCTGGTTCTCTCGTTGAAAAACTGTTTGATGGAACGAAATCTAAAGGCGAATATTCTGTGGTTTGGAATGCTTCCACAAATTCAAGTGGAAACTATTTTGCACGTCTGGAAGTTAATGGTCTATTAAGAGTGATAAAGTTAAACTTAATGAAATGATTAGTAAATTATATAATTGTATGATATTACTAAAACTGCAGTTATGATCCTCTGCGCTAACCTCTTTTCTTTAAAGTGCTGAGAAGTTGATCCCGAATTTATAGGAGAAGGGTAAGGAATAAAGAAGGGAACTTGATTAATCAGTTTCCCTTCTTGAATTATGAATAGATTTTCCCCAACGATAATCTCATTAATCAAGTTTCTAATTAATATTTATTCTCGCTAAATTTGACAAGAACTTTCCCCTGAATTTATTACGGAGAACCTGATGAAAGACACACCTATCAACTTCAATGTTGTCTCTCAAAAAATAAAAGAAAGCAAATTAGATAACATTGGAAGAGCAACCATTCGTGAAATAAAAAAATTAATTGATGAGATTGAAAATGAAACGGGAGATAAATTTATTCGGATGGAAATGGGTATTCCAGGCTTACCCGCATCTAAAATTGGAGTTGATGCAGAAATAGAAGCTCTGAAAAGAGGAGTAGCAAATACATATCCTGATATTCAGGGAATACCGTCTCTTAAGAAAGAATCATCCAGATTTGTTAAGCTTTTTCTTGATGTTGAAGTAAATCCGGAGGGATGCATTCCCACAGTTGGTTCAATGCAGGGCAGCTTTGCAGCATTTATCACTGTCAACAGAATGTATAATGAAAAAGATACAATACTTTTTCTCGATCCCGGCTTTCCAGTTCATAAGCAGCAATTAAAAGTGCTTGGTCAAAAATGGGAAACGTTTGATGTTTATGATTATCGCGGGGAAAAACTGCAGGAGAAACTGGAATCATTTTTATCAAAGGGAAATATTTCCGGAATGCTGTATTCAAATCCTAATAATCCCTCCTGGATATGTTTTACTGAAAAAGAATTAAAAATTATTGCAGAGCTGGCAGATAAATACAATGTAGTTGTGCTCGAAGATCTTGCTTATGTAGGAATGGATTTTCGAAAAAATTTATATACACCTGGAAAGCCGCCTTATCAGTCTACAGTAGCGCGTTATACAAATAATTTTATTCTGTTTATTTCAAATTCTAAAGCATTTAGTTATGCAGGACAGCGAATTGGAATGATGCTAATTTCCGATTATCTTTTTGATAAAGTTTGCCCTGATTTAAAAAGATATTATACAACAGATACATTCGGCAGGGCAATGATTTTTGGGACAGTTTACGCTTTAAGTGCTGGTGTAACACATTCGGCACAATACGCAGTTGCGGCAATGTTAAAAGCTGCAAACGATGGAGTGTTTAATTTTGTAGATATTGTAAAAGAATATGGTGAAAAAGCAAAAATTATGAAAAAACTTTTTACCGATAACGGTTTTAAAATAGTTTATGATAAAGATGAAGATGAGTTAATTGCTGACGGGTTTTATTTTACTTTTTCATATCCTGGTTTTAGCGGTGAAGAGCTGCTTGCCGAATTAATATACTACGGAATAAGCGCTATTTCACTCGCAATCACAGGCAGCACACGTTTAGAGGGGATAAGGGCTTGCGTTTCTCTTGTTCAACGCGGTCAATTTCCGGATCTTGAATTCAGGTTAAAAAAGTTTCATGAACATCATCCTGTTGCCTAGGTTTCGTCTAAATAAAATTGATTTATCATTAAGGCATTGGTAAATTCACATTCAAATTTTTTTAAGATAGAAGACACAAAATGAAAGTTTCAGATTTATTAGAAGAAAAATTTATTCTTAGTGAATTTAAAGGGGAAACAAAAGAAGAAATAATTTCTGAATTAGTTGATTTGTTTAATAATGATCCGCGTGTTTCAAATCTTAATGATGTAAAAACGTGCGTACTCGAAAGAGAAAAAATAATGTCAACAGGGGTTGGAAAAGGTTTTGCTATTCCTCACGGAAAAACAAATTCAATTACTGACATACTTGCGGCGTTCGGTAAATCAGGAAAACCAATTGATTATGATGCATTGGATGGCGAGCCTGTGCATCTTGTATTTTTGCTTATTGGGAAAGATGCTTTTGTAGGAAAACATATCAAACTTTTAAGCAGAATTTCCCGGCTGATGAACAGCGATGAATTCCGTGAAAAGCTTGTTAATTCAAAAGATAAAAATGAGATATTACAGATATTTCAAGAAGAAGAAAAGAAATATCCTGATGTGTAGAAGTAATATATTTAACACTGATGATTAAATCCGTAACCGGCACAAAAGATGTTCTCCCCTCTGACATTCCGCGCTGGAAACTTTTAGAAATTTCAGTTGAAAAGGTATTTACAAGTTTTAACTATAAAGAAATCCGCACACCGGTTTTTGAAGAGACTGCACTCTTCGCACGCAGTATTGGTGAAGAGACTGATATTGTTGGAAAAGAGATGTACACCTTTAGAGATAAAAGTGATACAAGCTTAACGTTAAAGCCTGAAATGACTGCAGCAGTTGTTCGCTCGTATGTTGAGCATTCGCTTGGTGCACAACAGTCTTTAGTCAAACTGTTTTACATTTCTCCGATGTTCCGACAGGAACGACCGCAAGCCGGGAGGTTCAGACAGTTTCATCAGTTCGGTGCAGAAGCAATTGGCAGCCCCTCGCCTTTGCTCGATGTTGAAATGATTCAGATCTCTTCTGAAATATTGAAATCACTTGGGTTAAAAAATCTCTCGGTAAAAATAAATTCACTTGGTACCCCTGAAACCAGAGAGAATTATAAAAAGCTTCTTAAAAAATTTTTAGAAGATAAAAAGAGTAAACTTTCTGAAGACAGCAAAAGAAGATTTGATACGAACGTACTCAGAATTTTCGACAGTAAAGTTGAAGCCGATCAACAAATATTAAAAGATGCGCCGAAACTAATTGATCATTTAGATGATGATAGCAAATACGATTTTGATATTGTAAAGGATCAGCTAAATAAATCGAATATTCCTTTTGTAATCGATCCTGCTTTAGTAAGAGGATTGGATTACTATACAAAACTAACTTTTGAAATAATAAGTGGAAGTGTTGGCTCGCAAAATGCTCTCTGCGGTGGCGGCAGATACGATTTACTGATTGAAAGTTTAGGCGGCAAACCAACACCTGCAACAGGATTTGCAGCAGGAATTGAAAGAATCCTTCTTGCCTGCGAAAATGAAAAAAGTTTTTCTGTGCAGCAAGAAGTAATTGATGTTTACTTTGTCAGAGTCGATAAAGAGCTTGAATCTTTTGTAAGCGATTTAGCGCTGCAATTGAGAAGGCAAAATATCAAAGTTGATTTTGATTACTTGCAGCGAAGCATGAAAGCGCAGATGCGAGAAGCAAATAAATTGAACGCTCGCTTTGTTGTTTTTATTGGAGGCGATGAATACAAAGCTGGAATGATGAATATTAAAAACATGTCTGACGGGACGGAGGAGAAAATTCCGGTTAATCAGATTAGTGAATTCGTGGCAAAATTATTTCAAAAATGAACATTGTCATCGGAAGAAAACCTGTACTTGAAGCGCTTAACGCTGAAGAAGAAATTGAACAGGTTTACATTCTTTACGGGCAGCAGGGGGGAGTTATAAATGCAATTCGTGTTGCTGCAAAAAAACGGGGAATAAAATGCAACCAGATTCCACACGAAAAATTTAAATCAATTTCTCCAAGTAAAAATGCGCAAGGTGTAATTGCATTAAAACAAGATTTTAAATTTTCTACACTTGATGAAATTCTGTCTGAGTCAAAGAAAAACACTTTTCCATTAACCCTGATTTTAGATGAAATACAGGATCCGCACAATGTTGGTGCAATATTACGTTCTGCAGAATGCAGCGGTGTAAACGGAGTGATTCTCACAAAACATCACAGCGCAACAATTACTTCAACAGTTACAAAAGTATCTGCAGGTGCAACAGAACATTTAAAAATTTGTCAGGTAAATAATCTTTCACAAACAATAGATGAATTGAAAGAAAACGGTTTCTGGATAGTTGGTTCATCTATAGAAAATGCAAAACTGTACACAGAAGTCGATTACAAAATGCCGGTCGCATTAATTGTCGGCAATGAAGAAAAAGGAATACGAAAACTAACTGCAAGCAAGTGCGATTTTTTAGTTAAGATACCAATGAGCGGCAAACTCCAATCTCTTAATGTTTCTGTTGCTACCGGAATTCTTCTTTTCGAAATTTTTAGACAAAGAATTACATAACCTACTCTTGTCATCCTGAGCCCTGTCTGCCGACAGGCAGGCTGTCGTAGGATGACGGTTATACTTCAACAGCGGAAATTAAAATGATTAGATATGCCAGATTTTTAAAATCTGGCATATCTCACGTCTCTGGCACATCTTCTCTCACTCTGAATTCTTCTGAGTTATATAGAAGTCAGATTCCAGGCTCTCCCAACTAAGGTCGGGGTCGCGGGAATGAAAAAAAGGGAAAAGTCATTCTTGCGGAGTTCACATAAGTGAGCGAGTCCAGAATCTGAATAATAAACAAGTTCTCAGATTCCTGACGCGTCCCGATTAAAATCGGGACTTGCAGGAATGACATTTCAGGATTATTAAGTTGATTTCCTCCCTAAAATTTCCTACGTTTAACAACAATAACCAGGATAGGTTATGAAAAAATGGGTAGTAATTTTATTTATTTGCTGTTTAGCAAATAGCTATTCTCAAACTAACATCTCGCCGCAATTCTCTGAGCTAAAGGGGGTGGAAGATCAGCTTGGCAATACACATTTATTTTACAGGATTTATCATAAAATAGTATATAGTCCATACGAGGATGAATATTCAAATCACATCTTTCATTATGACTTAATTAATCAAATCGATACACTTTTTTTGGAAGAAGAAGGATACTGGAATCCACAACAGTCTTATGATATCAGAATTATGGATATCGACTTCTGGAACAATAATCCTGCAGAGTATGTCTATTGCGGAGGTTATCAGTACATTGCCGGGCTATTATTTGATAGTGAAGCATTTGTAAAAAGATTTGATGGATATATTAGTTGGTTTGGTGGAAGCCCAGCCAGCTGTAGAGCTAATTATGTAGATATTTCTAAGTCAAATGATAGTCTTTTATTTCTGGGTTGGGTAGAAAATCCTTACTATTGGTCCACATACAATAGCGTTAATGGAGGAAATAGTTGGAATTCGGTGGTGGACTCACTTCAATTTCTATCATTAAATCCCTTTAATGATGATACATTCTTTCTTGAAAACGACTACGGCTTTCTTTATAGGTCGACTGATGCCGGAACCACTTTCAATCTGGTAGATATTTTAAACCAACCATCACATTCAACATCGTTCATCTATGATCCTGATCAATTACATATTTACAGATTATTTGGTAATCAATCATTAAGGATTTCTCCCAACAATGGAGAACCTTTTTCGTGGGAAAATAAATATTCAAGCGATACAGAAATTTATATAAGCAATGATGAATCTGTATCCGGAACAATTTATCTGGCAGACAAGAAAGATATTTTAGTCTCGACAAATTATGGGGATAACTTTAATCTTTATAAAACACTTGAAAGATACATAGTAGGCATCTACAAAAAACCTAACTCAAACAAACTCTACGCTGCAACAAAATACAAGATATATGAAATAACTCCAGATACAATTCAGATAATTAAAA
>CBDUAV010000049.1:0-21090 GCA_965365225.1 uncultured Ignavibacteria bacterium
AAATAGAGTGCCGCCTTTACCGGGAATCCTTACATCGTTGTAGCCGCTGAATACAACCCCTGTTTCGATATCGAGATCAATTTGTGAAAAGAGTGCAGGAGCAAGTAAAAAGACAACACTTAATACAATAATAGAAAAGCTGATGACTTTTCGCACTTCTTACTCCTATTAAATTTGAGAGAATTTTTATAATGGCTTAACGGTTAATTGCATAACAGCATTACGCCTAATCCAGTTTAACTAGCCTTGGCTGGGCCGTCCGGCTTGCCCGCCGAAGTTTTAATGTAGGCTGGACAGCAATTCAGAACATAGCACTACTGCCAGTGATTAAAAATTAATTTTGCCTTCAATCATTTTTTCTCGATCAATCCAGGAGTCAATTCTTCTGATTGCTCTACAATCGATCCTTCAAAGTTAATGCGAGGATCGTTTACATTGACAAGCTCATTCAATTCGTAGACATTGTGATAACCGTACCCATAGAGGTTTATGTAAGTTGGGATATTCAGCGCCATCATCAGTGGTTTTTCTTGTGAGTTGAACTGTGCAGTTATGATGCTGCCTGAGCGAGTTATTGGCATGGCAACTTTGGATGCAAAATCAGTCTGGTTACCATCGAAATTATTGTTGCAGTAGATTAGTATTATTGTCTGAAAGGAAGGAATGACTTCCGCCAGATTGTTCTGCGTAAAGTCTGTGAAGCTCAGGTGTTTTGCTCCCTTCACATGAATGCGCTCGTAACGAAAAGTTGAGCGGGTATCCAGAATAATTACTCCCGGTTCCTTGCTCATCTTTAGAAACTTATTGAGATCAATCAATCGCTTTTCGCGATGGCTCTCAACTTCGGCGACAAGGTTCTTGAAGTCATTGAAACTGACTTTAGCTTTGAGGTAGGAATTGTCTTGTGCTATAACCGCGCTACCAAAGAGTAGCATTGCATATGCTGCAAGTATTTTGGTATTCATGCTCTGTCCTTTCTATTTCTAAGGATTTCGGTGGTGCCGATAATCTGCTGTCCAGAATATATGCTGAGCTTCTCGACGTACAACAAGCTTTAATTTACAAAATACAATTAATAATTTGTAAAAACTTTTTTAATAGTATAACCTTAAGCAAGAAAGAATATCCGTAACCACTAACCCAATAGTCTCTAAAATGCCTAATACGAATTGGTAGTCAGCTTGTCCAAAGGACTCTTCCGAAGTAACTCCTTTGGAGCTTCGGGGAGGCACGGGTTATATCGTTACTCCTATTATCTGCTGATGTATCCATTTTCTAGAGAAAGTAATTTTTATTGTAATAGCCAAATACCACAGCCCAATAAATGGACCAAAATCAATATATTCTTCATATGGAGGAATTGGAAAAGAGATTACATTAGTAATTATCATTAAAAGCGAAATTAATATTCCAACAATTGAAAAAATTTTTCCCAATTTAGGGTGTTGAAAAATACTTATCGCAAATAAAAATGTTCCTAAAAATATGTACACATCCCAAGCAACATCTAATCCATAATGGATATGATTAAATGAATTCCAAATCCATTTGCTAGATTCTTCAACCAGTTTTGGTCTTGATGACTTAATTGCGAGTTGTACTAAAAACATTTGAGTAAGTAAAGCACCAGCAATAATGTTTGAGAATAATGCAATTTTAGAGGCAATAGTTTTTTTATAAATTTGAATAAAATAATATAAACCAGTAGAAGCTAAGCTTAGTAAAATTCCCATTGCAGTAGCTAGAATAACTCCCAAAATTAGATTTGAGATAAATTGTAATAGCGGATAAATAATGCTTACAAGAAAACCACAAATAATTCCAATGTTTATCCAATTTAGAATTAGTCGATTATCATTTTTCATAACTCATCTACCTTTTTAACTGTATAACTAATACTTACCAGGAAATGGGGTCAAAACTTTAAACCTAATTAAATCAGTTTATTTATTAAATTGCTATTTATTTTCTTTCCTTCATAGGGATCATGCCTAATATTATTCAACTAGAATCATATTAAGTTTCACCACATCTATGAAGATCAGTATTCATCGCTCTCCCGCAAACGAAAAATCATATTTGACAAGTCATCCTTCTAAATGCTACGAAAATTTAAGTCTTAGGCAGCTTTTATTCAAATAAAATTAGCTATGGCTGTTCAATAATCCTTCATATATCCGTTATGGACTTGAATAAAGCCCTTCGTAAATTTAGATTGCTGTATCAAAAACCTTTTTCCGCATTTGAAATTAAGCCGTCAAACGTTATTTATATTTCTTCTAATAATTCCTGCACTTCCGGGAATTTTTGCACAAAATAAATACAGCACAGTTTCTGTTACCGATTCAATTCCAATCAACTTAAATAACGAGTACGAGATAAGCAGCGTTTCAATTATTCCTTTCAGTGAAAAAATTGTATTAAGAAGTTCCATTTTAGAGCGTGACAGGGATTATCAATTTTCTTATTCAACTACAACTTTTGCACTTTCGGATACACTGCCGTATTCAATTTTTGATACGTTGATTGTTACATACCAAACAGTTCGTCTCGGTTTACAAAAGGAATACAAAAAGCGCAGTCTCGTCATTCGATTTGATGAAGAGCGTGGCGATACAATTAAGGTCGTGCAAACTGAAGGTGCGGGTTTTACACCCGAAGCAATTTTTGGTCCCGGCATTCAAAAAAGCGGAACATTGATTAGAGGATTTACAGTAGGAACTACAAAAGATTTTTCGCTCAGCAGCGGATTAAGACTGCAGCTTTCAGGAAAATTAACAGAAGACATAGAAGTAGTTGCTGCGTTAACAGATCAAAATACGCCAATACAGCCGGAAGGAAATACTGAAAGACTGGAAGAAATTGATAAAGTTTTTATTCAAATAAAACATCCAAATGCAACAGGAATTTTTGGTGATTACAATTTGAATAACCGCAACGGCGAGTTTGGAGTGATCAACAGGAAACTGCAAGGCTTAATGGGTACGGTTAATTTTGATCCGCATGGAGGCTATGTTGCAATTGCCGGACAGCGAGGAAAGTTTAATACAATTAATTTTAACGGCACTGACCAGGTTCAGGGTCCGTACCAGCTAACTGGTTTAAATGGTGAAAGAGATATTATTGTACTTGCTGGAACTGAAAAAGTTTTTTTGGATGGTATAGAAATGATCCGCGGAGAAAATAACGACTATATAATTGAGTACGCAAATGCAACGATCACTTTTACACCTAAAAGATTGATAACAAACGCAAGTCGCATCGCTGTAGATTTTGAATACACAGATAGAAGATACGCAAGAAATTTTTTAGGAAGCGGTGCATCAACAAGTCTGTTCGAAGATAGGTTGAAAATCGCATTTCAATATTTGCAGGAAGGAGATGATCAAAATTCGCCGATTGATATTTCTCTTACTGAAGAGGATAAACAAATCTTAGGTGAAGCTGGTGATGATCCACTAAAAGCTGTAAAATCGGGTGTTACACTAGTTGAACCTGATTCGCTTGGCATTATCAGAGGAATTTATCAAGCTGTTGATACTTTAATTAACAATGAGCTTTATACATACTACGTTTATAATCCGGGTGATTCTCTTTCAATTTATAACGTTTCATTCAGCTTTGTTGGCGAGAAGAAAGGTGACTATGTAAGAGAAGCATTAGGACAATTCAGATTTGTCGGAATTGGCGAGGGTGGATATTTGCCAATTATTTTTATACCCATTCCCCAGTTAAAGCAGCTCGGAAATTTTACCGCATCAATTAAACCCTTTGAAAATGTAACACTTAATTTAGAATATGCCGGCAGTTTGTGGGACAAAAACCGATTTTCGGATATTGATGACGGAGATAACTACGGTTTTGCTACAAACATTTTTTTAAATGTACTTCCAACACAAATCACCCTCGGCTCAATAAGTTTAGGTAAAATCGGGTTTTCGTACAAAGACAGATTCATCAACAAAAAGTTCACTTCAACGGATAGATTTAACGAAGTTGAGTTTGATAGAATTTATAACACTACCGGTTCCTCAACTCTGGAGGATGAACAATTCCGCGAAGCAAAAATTAATCTTATTCCCGTTGATGAATTAAACATAACCTCTTCTGCAGGGTTTTTAAAGAGAGGTGATTCATTTAAATCAGATAGATACAATGGAATTTTCAGACTTTCCGATCAGCAGCAATACAATGTTTTTTACAATTTGGATTATGTTGATACAAGAAATCTAAACAGAAAAAGCAAATGGCTAAGGCAAGCCGGAGATGCTCACTACGTTTTTTGGAAATTTAAACCCGGTATAAATTTTTTAGCGGAGAATAAAGAAGATCAAAATAAGGGGAAGGATTCGCTACTGACAGGAAGTTTAAAGTATACTGAGCTTAATCCCTATTTACAGCTCATTGATTTGGAGGGATTGGGTTTTACAGCAAAATATTCTTACCGCGATGATTATTTTCCTTTGGAAGGATTAATGAAAAAAGAATCCGAATCTAGAGCACAAATTTATGAACTTACTTACCGAGGAATTGAAGAGGTTTCAACTTTACTTAATCTTACAATAAGAAACAGAAAATATACAGATGCTTACAAACAGATAGGATTTCTTGATACAGAACAACTTTTAATTCGATCGCAATCAAAATTTAATTTTTGGGAACAAATTATTAATGGCGATTTATTTTACGAAGTTTCAACTGAAAAACAGGCACGGCTGGAAAAAGTTTTTATACGAGTCGAACAGGGAACTGGAAATTATCGATACCTCGGCGATTTAAATGGAAACGGAATTTCCGATGAAAATGAATTTGAGCCAACACTTTTCGATGGTGATTTTATCTTAGTTACAATCCCCACCGATGAGCTTTTCCCTGTAATAAATTTAAAGACAAATACACGCTGGAAAATAAAGTATGGTGATATCTTTCAACCAAATAGCTTTTTAGGAACAGTATTCGAGCCTCTTTCAACTGAAACGTCATGGAGAATTGAAGAAATAACACGAGAAGATGATCTGGCAAAAATTTATTTGATGCAATTGAAATATTTTCAAATACCAGGTGTTACTATTCGTGGTGCAAATTTTTTCTTGCAGGATATTTTTATAAACGAAAACCGACAGGATCTCTCTTTTCGATTTAGATATTCTCAGCGCTTTGCAATGAGTGATTTTAATACAGGCGTGGAAAACGGTTACAACCGTGAAAGGAGTATTCGTATTAGGTTCAGATTAGTAAAAGAGATTAGTATTCAAACTGATATTGCCAATATTACGGATAATGTTGATGCACCACAGCCTTCAACAAGAAGCAGACGAATAGTTGATAATAATATAATTTCAGATTTTTCTTACCGCCCTATAAGATATTTGGAAGTTGGTTTCAAATTTAAATTTGGCAGAAGTGAAGATACTTTCCCTGAAAAGCCAACAATAATAGATTTGAACTCACAACTTTTGCGAATCAATCTATCCTTTGCGCAAACAGGCAGACTGCGCCTGGAGGTTGAAAGAAATGAACTTGTTGTAAATACTTCAGAAAATTTTATTCCCTTCGAATTGTTGAACGGAAATCAACCTGGCAAAAATTATTTTTGGCGTTTAAATTTTGATTATAGAGTCGCATCTTTTCTGCAAACAACCATTGGCTATGATGGCAGATGGCAGGGGGAGGGAAGAGTTATTCACACTGCACGGGCAGAAGCAAGAGCTTATTTTTAGATGTTAACTGGTTGTTTTCATGAATGTATCGCTATTACGACAGGGATGGCTTGTATGACTGTTTGATTGGTTTTATGAAGACGTGCATCCAAGCGATCCTGTTTTATTGGATGAATTAAATAAATTTAATTATAAAAAATTCAACAAAAATGATTAAAATAAAATGAAAATCGTATCTACAATGATTGAAGCTCACATTATTCGAGAAATTGATAGAAGATTCGAGTTTTTGCTTTTAAAGCGAGCTGAAAATCAGTTTTACCCAGGTTTATGGCAGATGGTAACTGGAAAAATTATTCCAACAGAAAAAGCTTTTGAAACAGCACTCCGCGAAATAAAAGAAGAAACAGGTTTAATACCTTTACAGCTTTGGATTGCACCGACTATCAATTCATTTTATGAACCAAAAGATGAATACATTTGTCTGCTGCCGGTGTTTGTAGCAAAAGTTGATGCAGGTTCTAAAATAATAATCAGCGATGAGCATACAGAATATAAATGGTTGGAAAAAGATAAAGCAAAAGAGCTGCTTGCCTGGCCTGGACAAAGAGAAGCCGTTGATATAATTGAAGATTATTTAATTAATAAAAAAAGTTTTTTGCATTTCGTGGAGATTAAATTAAGCAAGTAGTTTAATTATGCATTCAGAAGTGATTTAATTATTTTTTACATTCAAATTTTTTAGAATAAAAGGAGAAATTGTTGGGTTTATTAGTAGTCGGTTCACTTGCATTAGATACTGTTGAAACACCGTTTGATAAAATTAATGAAGCACTTGGCGGTTCCGCAACCTACATTTCACTTGCGGCAAGTTATTTTTCAGGTCCTATTGAATTGGTTGGAGTTGTAGGTTCCGACTTTCCTAAAGAATATGTAAATCTTCTTGAGCAAAATAGTATTGATATAGAAGGTCTTCAAATAATTGATGGTGAAAAAACTTTTAGGTGGGGCGGTAAATATCATTACGACTTAAACATAAGAGATACACTTTTCACTGAACTTAATGCATTTCAGAATTTTAATCCTGTTATACCGCAGAGGTTTCAAAAATCGAAATTTGTTTGTTTGGGAAATATCGATCCTGTTCTGCAAATAAGAGTTTTAGATCAGATGAATGATCCGCAATTTGTTGTTTGTGATACGATGAACTACTGGATAGAAGGAATGAAAAATGAATTACTCAGATTGCTTAAAAGAGTAAATGTATTAATTATTAATGATTCCGAAGCAAGATTACTTACTAATGAACCTAATTTAATCAAAGCATCAAAAATAATTCGAAAGCTTGGACCTGAGATTCTCATCATCAAAAAAGGAGAACATGGTGCAATGCTTTTTATGGATGATGTAATTTTTTCCGCGCCTGCTTATCCACTTGAGACAATCTTTGATCCGACCGGAGCTGGCGATACCTTTGCAGGAGGATTTGTTGGTTATCTTCACAAGACTCGTAAACTAAGTTCTGATAATCTCAAGCGTGCGGTAATCTACGGCAGTTCTATGGCATCGTTTTGCGTAGAAAAATTCAGCACAAAAGCGTTGGAAGAACTTTCTTACATTCAAATTCAGGATAGATTCGGAGAATTTAAAAATTTATCAAATTTTGATCAATTGGAGATTGATAAATGACAAACGGTGATTACTTTTCTGTAAAGTTTAAAGATGATAAATTAATTTTTCTTGATCAAACAAAATTGCCATTAGTTGAAAAGTACGTTGAAACAGATGACTATGAACGAATCGCTCAAGCAATTGAGAGACTCGAAGTAAGAGGGGCTCCGTTAATTGGAATTTGTGCCGCTTATGCTCTTGCACTTGCTGTTAAAGGTGCAGGTAAAGAATTACATAAGCATTTTGAAAAAGCATACACAAGAATTGCTGCTACAAGACCTACCGCAGTGAATCTTTTTTGGGCAATTGATGAAGTGAAAAAAACCTTTGAAGACAATATTGATTCTGAAAATATTTATGACATAGTTCTTAATCTTGCAAAAGATATTCATAGAAAGGATGAAGAATATTGCAGAAGAATGGGACGAAACGGTCTTAGTATCTTTAAAGGAAAATCAAATGTTCTCACACATTGCAACACTGGTAAACTTGCAACGGGCGGTGATGGAACAGCATTTAGTGTGATTAAAACTGCTTTTGAAAAAGGTTTGGTAAACCATGTTTATGCAGATGAAACAAGACCTTTACTCCAGGGGTTGAGATTAACAGCTTTCGAGTTGGATAAATGTGGAATTCCTTTTTCTATTCAAACAGATTCTTCTGCAGCTGAATTAATGAAGCAAGGAAAAGTTGATCTAGTAATTACCGGTGCTGATCGTATTGCACTTAATGGAGATTCTGCAAATAAAATTGGAACTTATATGCTGGCAATACTGGCAAACTATCATAATATTCCGTTTTATATTGCGGCACCTTCAACTACAATTGCGAAGAAAACTCTTAGTGGAAAAGAAATTGAGATAGAATACAGAAACAAGGATGAAGTTCTTTTTATTAATCAGAATCAAATTACTCATCAAAAATATAACGCGTTTACTCCAGCTTTCGATGTAACTCCTGCACATTTAATTTCAGGAATAATAACTGAAGACGGTGTATTCACCTTTCCGTTTAACTTTCTTTCGTACGGCACTTAATTTTAAATGAGTCAAATTATAAAGACCGAAGCCGTTGTGCTAAGTAAAATGAACTACGGAGATACAAGCAGTATCGTTTCATTATTTACAGAGGATGAAGGCAAAATAAGTGCAATTGCTAAAGGTGCACGATCTCCAAAATCTAAATATGGACGCATAATTGATCCTTTAAATTATCTGCAGGTTGTTTTTTATAAAAAGGAATCACGTGAAGTTCAATTAATTTCCAGTGCAGAAATTTTAGATCATTTTCCCGTCATAAAAACAGATTTAGAAAAATTAAAGTATGCGTACGCAATTATTGAGCTTGTTAAAAATCTTCTTGCCGAGCATGAAATTAATAAAAAGTTATTCAGAGGTATTGTGAAAATCCTTTTAAAATTAAACACTTCAAAAGAAAAACCTGAAGTGAGTTTTGGGCGCTTTTTCATATATATCTTGAAAGAAGTTGGTTATGAAATCCAAATTGAAAAATGCGCACATTGCGGTAATAATAAGCTCGAAGCGGAGGATTTTTATTTCCACTTTGAAAAAGGTTTGATATGCGGTAAATGTAAAGAACAAGCGGTTGAAATTTATAAGATTAATTTGGAACTTTTAAGGTATCTTAGATGTCTAAAAAATAATATATCAGTCGAAAATTTTAACAGTTCCGAACCCGATAGAGCAATAGCATTAATGGAAAAATTTGTTAAATATCATGTTCAGGGTTTCAAGGGTATTCAATCACTAATATTATTTAGTTAGAGGATTATAGAGATATTTTGATACTATCCCGGTCTAAAATCCACCGGGTAAATTAGTAATAGATTTTAAAAGTAATGGAGGTATAAAAATGAAGTTCAAAGGCATTTTTGGTGCTTTAACTTTACTTGCTATCGGAATTCTTTTCGGTGCAATTTTAGTCTCTGGGTTCGGACTTGTTCGTCCAGGGCTCGCCGATATAAAACTTGGTGCGACAGAGCCACCAGTAAACCTGGATGCAGATGCATCATCGTTCAGTCAATCGTTTATAGAAGTTGCTGAAAAAGTAACCCCGACTATTGTTCAAATAACAGTAGTTTCAGAACGCGAAAATCCGCACGGAGATTGGTTCTTTTTTCCATTTAAAGATCTTCCAAAAGAACAAAAAGGTTCCGGCAGCGGAATAATAATTTCTGAAGATGGTTACATTGTTACAAACAATCACGTTGTTGAGAATTCAAGCAAAGTTACAGTTGGTCTTTGGGATAAAAGACAATTTGATGCAGTTGTTGTTGGAACAGATCCGCTAACAGATCTCGCAGTAGTAAAAATTGAAGCTAGCAATCTGCCTGTAGCTTATTTAGGAGATTCGGACGATTTAAAAGTGGGTCAGTGGGTGATGGCTATAGGTAATCCGCTTTCACTTACATCTACAGTTACTGCGGGTATTGTTAGTGCAATCGGGAGAGGGCAGCTAGGTTTAATTAGAGATAGTTATGGTGTCGAAAACTTTATTCAGACAGATGCAGCAATAAATCCCGGTAATAGTGGTGGTGCATTGGTTGATCTTTCAGGTTCAGTAATAGGTGTAAACTCAGCAATTGCTGCAGGTGGAGGCGGCACTTACATCGGCTACGGATTTGCAATTCCCGTAAATCTTGCAAAAGCAGTTGCTGAAGATCTAATTGCTAACGGAAAAGTTAGCCGAGGTTACATAGGAATTAACATTGGCGAAGTTGATAACGCAATTGCAAAATCTTTGGGTATGGATAAACCAAAAGGAATTATCATTCAAGGATTAGTCGAAGGTGGTGCAGCTTCAGAAGCTGATTTAAAAGAAGGCGATGTTATATTAGAGGTTGATAACCGTGAAGTTAACCGACCGAACCAATTGCAAAGCTACATTGCATCTAAATCAGCAGGCACAACCGTTACGCTTAAAGTTTTTAGAGATGGCGATATAATTGAACGTAAAGTAACTTTAAAAGCCAGAGATGAAGATTCTAAATCAGAGCCTGTAATAGATAAAGATAAAGGAAATGATAAAAAGGAATCAGGCGCTACAACTGCATCTTTTGATGAAATCGGATTTACTGTAAAAAATCTATCAGATAAGGATAAAGCTGATTTTGGAATTAAAAACGGAGTGCTGATAACAAATGTTAAACCTTTCAGTAAAGCTGAGGATCAAAGATTATTCAGCGGTTTAGTAATTGTTGAAGCTGGTAAAGATGAAATTTACAATGTAGAGGATTTAAAAGATGCTGTCGAAAATAAAAAAGGTTCCGCGCTTCTTTTAAAAGTTATGGATAATCAGGGTAACACCAGATTTGTTGGAATTGAAATTCCTGAATAGAGCTTAAATTAAAAGGAAAAATAAAAGCGTCCCGTCAAAATCGGGACGTTTTTTTTATATTTACTCTTCATTTAATAATAATTTTTATGATTAGATTTTTAACTGCTGGCGAATCACACGGAAAAGCATTAACAGTAATTATTGATGGATTTCCTTCCAATCTTTCCATTTCCAAAAAATATATCAATTCACATTTGAAACGAAGACAAGCTGGCTATGGCAGAAGTGCGAGAATGAAAATTGAAAATGATTCCGCACTAATTTTAAGTGGAATAAGATTTGGCAAAACAATCGGTTCTCCAATTTCTATGATGATAGAAAACAAAGATTGGATCAATTGGCAGGTATTGATGGATTTAGAAAAAGCCCCTTCAGATTATGAAAAAATCACTATTCCACGTCCGGGGCATGCCGATCTCGTGGGCACTTCAAAATATAATTTTGATGATATACGAAACTCGATTGAAAGATCGAGTGCAAGAGAAACTGCGGCGAGAGTTGCTGCGGGAACAATCGCAAGAAAATTGCTCGAAGAGTTTGGGATTTCAATCGGAAGCTATGTAGAAAATATTGGTGGTGTTTATTCAAATGCAAATTTGCTAAACGATTTAGTTGAGAATAAAACATTTGAAAAAAAATCCGGCTGGCAAATTTCGCAGCAAGCAGATAAAAGTGAAGTTCGTGTTTTTGATTCTGTACAGGAAAAAAGTATAGTAAATAAAATCAAATTAGCAAAAAAAAGTGGCGATACATTAGGTGGAACTTTTGTAACATTTGCAACCGGTGTTCCGGTTGGTTTGGGAAGTTTTATGCAGTTCGATAGAAGAATTGATGCAGATATTGCTTTTCATTTAATGTCCATTAATGCAATCAAAGGCGTTGAAATCGGTGATGGATTTTTGGGCGCTGAAAAATTTGGTTCAGAAGTTAACGATGAAATTAAATTTAGAAGAGAACAATTAGCAAGATCAACCAACTGGGCCGGAGGTATTGAAGGTGGAGTTACGAACGGGCAACCGATTATTGTTAGAGCAGGGATGAAACCTATTTCTACAATTGCTAAGCCAATTAAGAGTATCGATCTAAGAAATATGGAAAGTGTTACATCACGCTACGAAAGAAGTGATATAACTGCGGTTCCGGCTTGTTCAGTGATCTCAGAAAGTATGCTTGCCTGGGTAATCGCAAAACATTTTTTGCTCAAGTTTGGCGGCGATTCAATGGAAGAGTTGCAGGATAATTATAATTTATACAAAAAAAATTTTCATAAAAGAATAAAGCAGAATTTCCGGAAGTAGTTGATGATACAAATTAAGAATTTCATTTTTAATGATTTTGCCGAGAATACTATTTTACTTTGGGATGATGAATCTTATGAATCAGCGGTTATTGATCCCGGAATGTCTAATAGCGAAGAGAAAAAAGTATTCAGTGATTTTTTAACTGGAAATAAATTACAGTTAAAATATTTAATTAATACTCACTGCCATATTGATCACATACTTGGATGCGAATATATTAAGACAAAATATGGCGTTGATTACTATGCCCCCGAAAAAGATATTATACTTTTAAAGAATGCCTCTACTCAAGCACAAATGTTTGGGTTAAATTTGGATGATCCGCCGGAGCCTGATAAATTGATTTCAGAAAAAATTGAACTGAGCCTGGGAAATTCAAAATTAAAATTTCTTTTTACACCGGGACACACACCGGGAGAATTTTGTATTTATCTAAAAGATGAAAAAATTTGTATTACGGGCGATGTGCTCTTTAAAGAAGGAATCGGCAGAACTGATTTGTGGGGTGGAAATTATAACACCTTAATAAAATCAATTGAAACAAAATTATTTACACTTCCAGACAATGTAAAAATTTTTCCTGGTCATGGTGAATCAAGTACTATTGGACACGAAAAAGAAAACAATCCGTTCCTTAAATAATTATTGTAGCGATTTGCAATAAAACTATTTTTAAATTGAGTTGTTAAATAAAGGTAACTTAAATGAAAGATAAACTCAAACGGCTTTCCAAACTAAAAGAAGAAGCTAAACTTGGCGGTGGAAAAGATAGGATCAAAAGTCAGCACGATAAAGGAAAACTAACTGCACGCGAAAGGATTGAACTGTTAGTTGATGAGGGCAGCTTTGATGAGATTGATATGTTTGTTAAACATCGTGCAAGAGATTTTGGATTGGATAAACAAAATTATCCCGGAGATGGAGTTGTAACAGGTTTTGCTAAAGTTGATGGCAGACCAATTGCACTTTTCAGTCAGGATTTTACTGTGTTCGGCGGTTCTCTTTCAGAAGCCCACGCAGAAAAAATTGTTAAAGTAATGAACATGGCAATGAAGGCTGGAATCCCAGTTATCGGTTTAAATGATTCCGGAGGTGCTCGTATACAAGAAGGTGTTGTTAGCCTTGGTGGTTATGCAGATATTTTTCTACTTAACACGCTTGCTTCAGGTGTAATACCACAAATTTCCGTAGTTCTCGGTCCTTGTGCAGGTGGTGCGGTTTATTCACCAGCTATCACAGATTTTGTTTTTATGGTGAAAAACACAAGTTACATGTTTGTCACAGGACCAAACGTTGTAAAAACTGTAACACATGAAGATGTAAGTTTTGAAGAGCTCGGTGGTGCAGAAACACACGCAAGCAAAAGTGGCGTTGCTCATTTTATTTTCGATAATGAGATTGAAACGCTGCTAAATGTTAGGAAACTTTTAAGCTTTATTCCATTAAATTATCGAGATCAATCACCTGAAAAGAAATTTGATTTCACTTCACTTCAACCTGAACCTAAACTCGATGAAATAATTCCGAATAATCCCAACAAGCCATACAATATGAAAGATGTAATTAATTTAATTGTTGATGATGCTGATTTTTTAGAAGTACATTCCACCTACGCTGAAAACATTATTTGCGGATTTTGTAGAATCGGAGGAATGGCAGTAGGAGTAATTGCAAATCAGCCGCAAGTACTGGCGGGTGTTCTGGATATTAATGCTTCCGTTAAAGCTGCCAGATTTGTGAGATTTTGTGATTCGTTTAATATTCCGATACTTGTATTAGAAGATGTCCCTGGTTTTTTGCCCGGCACTGAACAGGAGTGGAATGGAATTATCAGACACGGTGCAAAATTACTTTTTGCTTTTAGTGAAGCTACAGTTCCAAAAGTTACTGTTATTACCCGCAAAGCTTACGGGGGTGCATACGATGTTATGAATTCAAAGCATATACGCGGCGATTTTAATTTTGCCTGGCCTAGTGCTGAAATAGCTGTAATGGGACCCAAAGGTGCGGTGGAAATAATCTTTAAAAAAGAAATTTCCAAAGCAAAAGATCCTGAAAAGGAGATAGAGAAAAAACTTTCCGAATACATAGAAAAATTTGCTACTCCTTACATCACTGCAGAACGAGGTTATGTTGATGATGTAATTCCACCTAGTGAAACCAAAATAAAATTAGTAAATGCTTTTAATTTGCTTCGCACAAAAGTTGATACTAATCCTAAGAAAAAGCACGGGAATATTCCTTTATAATCAATTAACTTATTGTTATTAAATAAATTATACTGATTATTTAATTCTTTGCTTGATAAAGACACTTACAAGTCTTAAATTTGATAATAAGTTTTATTATTGGAGAAACTATGATCAAAAACCTACTGCGCATACTTTGCGGTTTTATAGTCATATTAATTATCTATTCCTGCAGCAGTTCAGAAGAAATAACACAGAAGAAAACAACTGAAGAATCATATAAAAAGCATGGAATAGTTGCAGAAATGCTAGAGCAGGCAAGACAGTACTATATAACGGCACTAGATAAACAAGAATCAGAAAATATTGAAGAAACAGTTGAAAATTTTGAACTAGCACTGATCACAATAAATAACTTAAGTTATTATCCCGGAATTGATGAGAACGAAGCTTACATTGAATTAGAAACGGCTATAATAGAAGATTACAAAACTTATGTTGATGGATTGGAGAGCCTGCCTGAGGGAGTTTCAATGGCAGCGCTCGAAGAATGGATGAAAGAATCAGTACCTGAAATTCACTTAACTGAAGAAGAAGAAACTGAACGAGAAGTTATTCCCGCTGATATTCCACTTGAAGTAAATTCGTTTGTTGAACAATACTTAACTTACTTTACCGGCAAAGGAAGCGGTGCAATGCGCAGATGGCTTGAAAGATCAGGCAAATATTTTCCGATGATGAGCAGTATTTTTTCACAGCAAGGTGTACCAAGACAGCTAATGTATTTAAGCATGATGGAGAGCGGATTGAATCCCACTGCAAGATCTTGGGCGCGAGCCGTGGGTTTGTGGCAGTTCATTAAATCAACCGGTGCGCTTTATAATTTACAAACGAGTTTTTATGTTGATGAACGTAGGGACCCTTTAAAGTCGACTACTGCAGCAGTAAAGCATCTTAATGATTTATATGAATCGCTCGGTGATTGGTACTTGGTACTTGCAGCTTACAATTCAGGTGAGGGAAGAGTTAGAAGAGCAATGAAAAAAGGTAATAGCGATAACTATTGGGAAATAAGAAGATACCTGCCAAGAGAAACGAGAAATTATGTCCCTCAATACATCGCAGTTTGTATTATTGCAATGGATCCAGAAGCTTATGGATTTACCGATATTCAATATGAGAAACCTTATGAATATGATATTCACAAAGTATCCGGGGCTATTGATTTAAATTATTTAGCTTCACTTTGTGATACTGATTTGGAAACACTGCAGGATATGAATCCAGAATTAACTCAATTCAGCACTCCACCCGATTTTGAAGGTGGATATCCTCTTAAAATTCCTAAAGGGACTTTAGAACAGTTCGCTTCTCAACTTCAAAATATTCCCGAATCAGCTAGGAGAACTTATCTTGTTCACTCAGTTAGAAAAGGTGAAAATTTAACCAAGATTGCAAGCAAGTACGGAGTTACAGTATATGATCTTGCAGATGCAAATAACATTACTACAAAATCAAAATTATATGTTGGTGTAAATCTCAGAATCCCCGTTCTCGTTAATCCTGAAGAAAATACTTACGATTATAATACAGATATAACCTTAGCCGAAGAAAATGGGAATAATACTGATCAGGAATATGTATCACCCTATGCTACACTTAATGGGAAATCGGAAAATGAAATAACTGAAAATGTACATAACACAGATAACATAATTTCAGAGGAAATAAATGAAACTAATGATGAAACACTAGTTGCAGTTAATGAAGATAATGATAAAGATTTAATTGGAACAATCACACCAATAATTCCTGAAGATCTTGTTGCTGTTTCCTACAAAGTTAAAAAAGATGACAGTTTGTTAGGCATTGCCGATCTTTTCAATGTAAGAGTGAGTGATGTTAGAAACTGGAATAACATTCCTTACACAAGTTCAATAAAAATTGGACAAAATTTAACAATTTACGTAAGTGAAGAAAATAAAGATTATTATGCGAGTCTTGATAAAAGCACAACTATCGTAGAAAAAGCACCTAAGGTTTATACCAGCAGTACAAAAGAGTCTTACGTTTATCATAAAATTAGAAAAGGTGAAAGTCTGGGACTAATTGCAACGCAATATGGCGTAAGCATTGGTTCAATCAAAGAATGGAATAATCTTAGAGGAAATAAAATTATTGCTGGAAAGAAATTAAAAATATTTACTGAAGAAAGTTACGATATGGTTTCGGTGAATAGTTCTCTGGATAATACAAAAGGTAGTTTTTATTACTACAAAGTAAGAAAAGGTGATACAATAAGTGAAATTGCTGAAAGATATAAAGTATCCACAAGGGAACTGCGTAAATGGAACAGGTTAAGAAACAACAAAATTATCGCTGGACAAAAACTTAAAATTTACTCAAATGAAAGAGGTGAAACCCTTGTTGAAAGCACAACAAGTACAAATGAAAATATTAATTACTACAAAATCAAAAAAGGCGATACTATAGGTCAAATTGCAGAAGCTTACAATGTTTCTGTGAGTGATTTAAGAAGCTGGAATGGTATTTCCGGAAATAAAATAATTGCAGGAAAGACATTAAAGATTTATTCAAATGGAACTTCTGGTTATAGTCCTACTAAGACAACAACCACTACAAAAACGGTATCGGAAAAGACAACGCACAAAATAAAACAGGGTGAAACAATAATTGGAATTGCGCAACTTTACGGTGTTTCGATAGATGATATTAAGAAATGGAATAAGCTTAGTAGCAGTAAAATCATAGCTGGGAAAACTTTATCAATTTATCCAAATGGCGAGACAATAACTGCACCACCAAAAATCAAATCAAATTACACGTATCATAAAATTAAAAAGGGCGAGACTTTAAGTCAGATAGCGGAAAAATATAAGGTATCAATTGCGAGCATACGCAGTTTGAATGATATCTCAGGTAACAAAATAGTTGCAGGAAAGACTTTAAAAATCAGCGGCAGTGAAACTGCAACCAAACAGCTGAAAAATGGATATCACATTGTCCTTAAAGGTGAATCACTTTATTCAATTTCTAAAAAATATAACACGACAGTACAAAAACTAAAATCACTTAATAATCTTAGCGACAGCAAAATAAAAATAGGGCAGAAATTAAAAGTGAGTTGAAATCATTTTTTTCTATTATTAACTTTGCTGAGTAAGATTTGGTTCTTTAATAAAATTGTTTACCTTAAGCCGTTAGGGGTGTTATCCCGAGCCATTGGGATGACTGAGATAATACCCTAAAACCTGATCTGGGTAATGCCAGCGTAGGGAAACGGGCTGGAATGATTAAGATTCTAGCCGTTTCTCCGAAGAAGTCCTTCGGACTATAAACGGCTTTTTATTTTTTTTTATCCACCTTTGGCAGAAAAGGATATTAAAAATGAAAATCTTTTTCATTCTTTTATTTTTTCTAAACTTCATTTCATTTTCTCAACAAATTACAATTGAAGGAATTGTAATTGATTCCGAGACTAAAAAACCTCTTATAAATGCCAATCTTTATCTGTTAGCTGAAGCGGGGATTGGTACAACCACAGACGAGTATGGTATTTTCAAATTAGAAGAAACATTTGATAATACTGATATTTTTATAATAAGTTATATCGGCTATGAAACACAACGAATCCAAATTGCTGATTTAGTTAATATTCCATCAGTGCCAACTTCAGATGGTGGACGAATGTATACATTCGCTCTCGATAGAAAAATAATTCCATCCCAAACTGTACTTGTAGAAGCAAGCGTTGGTAAAAAAGGTATAACACCACTTGCATTCGATCAGATTAAAAGAAAAGAAATAGAAGAAAATTACACAGTTTACGATATTCCAAAATATTTAAGCGATCTTCCATCAACAACTTTTTATTCTGAAAGTGGTAATGGAATCGGATATAACTATATCAGCATTCGCGGATTTGATCAAAGAAGAATTACAGTTTCAATAAATGGTATTCCCCAAAACGATCCTGAAGATCACAATGTCTACTGGCTCGATTTTCCAGATTTGCTTGCAAGCACTGAATTGATACAAGTTCAACGGGGCGCAGGTTCAGGCCTATTTGGCTACCCTGCAATCGGTGGGTCTATAAATCTTATTACTTCTTCTTTTACTAATAAACCTAAACTTGAACTTTCGGCTTCCTATGGTTCTTATGTGACAAGAAAGTATTCTGCATCTTTTTCGAGCGGTTTGATTGAAGGACAGTATTCCATTTATGCGAAACTCGGACAAATTCTTTCGTCAGGTTATAAAGAACAAACTTGGGTAAATTTTAAAAATTATTTTCTTTCCGCTGTTCGATACGATAAAAACTTTACCACTCAATTTAATTTTTACGGTGGACCGATTGAAGATGGATTAGGTTATACCGGAGTAGCCAAGTTTGCCGTTAAAGATAAAGTGCTAAGAAAAAAGAATTATTCTTATTGGGAAGCGGATGAAAGCGGTTACACATTTGTTGTTCCGAGAAGACCGGAAGAAATAGAAAATTTCTCACAGCCGCATTTCGAGCTTTTAAATGAATGGCAGATTAATGAACAGCTTAAAATGAACTCAGCTCTGTTTTTAATATTGGGCAATGGTTTTTTTGATTACGATGGTTCATGGTCTGTTTTTTACGATGATTACTTCAGATTGAAAGAAAACGGTTTCGATACAAGCTTTGTTCCGACGAATGCTCTTATTCGTGCAAAAGTAGAAAACACCCAATATGGATTGATTCCCAGATTTAGTTTAACTCACGATAATGGTGTACTATTTTTCGGTGGTGAATTACGAAAACATAAATCTCTTCACTGGGGCAGTATTAATTTTGCAGAAAATCTTCCACCTGGAGTTACTAAAGAATATCGCTACTACTCTTACAGAGGTGGAAAGGATATCGCAAGTGCTTTCGTTCACGAATCTTACAACTTAAGTGAACAATGGAATCTACTGGGCGAACTTCAATTAGCATATCATAACTATAAATTGAACGATGAAAAGTATATAGGAACAGATTTTACTGTGGATAATTTATTTTTTAATCCTCGAATTGGAATTAATTATAAACCTGTAAAACCTTTTAATATATACATTTCCTTTGCCCGAGTTTCACGCGAGCCAAGGCTAAAAGAATACTATGATGCAGCAGAATCGAGTGCTGAAGAATTTCCACAGTTTGAACTAAATCCTGACGGATCATACAATTTTGATAAACCGCTTGTTAAACCAGAGACTATGAATGATCTTGAAGTTGGTGCTACACTTACAGAGAAAAATTATTCCGTTACACTAAATCTTTTCTACATGCTTTTTAATGATGAAATTGTAAAGAAAGGTCAGGTTGATCGATTTGGACAGCCGATAACTGGAAATGTAGATAAGTCAGTCCATCTGGGTGCAGAATTTTCTGCGATCGTTAAGCTGCTGAATGATAGAATTGAGATTTTTGGTAATGCAACTCTAAGCAAGAACACAATTGAAGAAGGTGAATTTTTTATTGATGCAATTAACTCCATTGATCTAAGCGGAAACAGAATAAGCGGTTTCCCCGATTTTCTTGCTAACATTGGATTTTCCTTTATCGATGCAGGATTTTATTTTAGATTAACAGGAAAATTTGTAGGCGAATTCTTTTCAGACAATTACGATAACAATCTGAAAAATTATTTAAACCAGTTTCCCGGTTTTGTTGATTATTCTGATAACTTAAATGAAGCTTATTTTGTTTCAGATATTTTTGCAAGTTATGAATTTAATTTACTAAATGGGCAGACTCCCTGGAAGATTTTTGTACAGGTAAACAATATTTTTGATGAATTATATTCAGCATATGCTATTGGTAAGGAATTTTTCCCGGCAGCTGAAAGAAACTGGATTGCAGGTATTCAAATAGGTCTGTAATCTGAAATGGTCACTCTGAGCGAAGCGAAGAGTCTAATAGATTCTTCGGTCGTTTCACTCTCTCAGAATGACTTCAAAAGGAATTACTAATGAAAAAATGCATCATACTTGCTAACGGAAAACCACCTAAAAAAAGCATCATTTCTTTTTTTCAAAAGAATGGATATGAGTCCTTAATATGTGCTGATGGTGGGGCAGACTCCGCTCTGAGGATGAACCTAGTTCCAGATGCCATCATTGGCGATCTTGATTCAGTTTCTTCTCTGGTGTTAAAAAAGTTTACACGCATTTCAAAAATTATTCAATTAAAAAGACAAAATGATACTGATGTTGAGAAGTGTTTGAAATATGCCTTTAATAATAATTTTAGAGAAGTTTTATTAGCAGGTGTTACAGGCAATCGATTAGATCACACAATATGTAATCTTGGAATTGTTTTAAAATTTCTTAATCAAATTAATACTTCAATCGTTGCCGAAAATTCTTTCTTAAAACCATACAAAGATAACGTTGAATTAAAAACTTATCCTGGCGAAACAATTTCTATTTACGGATTCGATAAAAAAACTAAAATTACTTCTAACGGCTTAAAATACGAGTTGAAAAATATATCCCTCCCGTTCGGAGAAAGAGAAAGCACAAGCAACATAGCTAAAAAAAATATTGTTCAATTGAAAATTAGTAACGGTGTTGTGTTTGTAATTTGTGATGTAAATTTTATGATAAAGCATGATCTCTTTTAGTACTCTCGATATTCTAATTGTTGTTCTATTCTTCTGCACTATTCTGTTTATCGGTTTTTATTCCGGAAGAAAAACAGTTCACGATGCAAGCGATTATCTTCTTTCCGGAAGAAAACTAAGTCTGTTTCTATTTGTTGCTGTAAACGTTTCAACGTGGTATGGTGGTATACTGGGAGTCGGGGCGTTTACTTACAGATACGGATTGGTTAGCTGGTTTACACAGGGCTTTCCATACTACATTTTTGCTTTTCTTTTT
>CBDUAV010000050.1:0-20941 GCA_965365225.1 uncultured Ignavibacteria bacterium
TTCCAGCTGCTGTTATTGCAATGGCAGTGCTGAGAATTTTTAAAGGAACAATCCTCGAAGAAAACATTGCCCGAACCACTGCTTCTGTTGGTGAAGCTCTAGCTGCTGGTGCAATTTTTACTATCCCCGCATTTGTCATAAGCGGTGTTTGGGATGATTTTAACTACTGGGAAAGTACACTTTTAATGCTGGTTGGTGGCGTGTTGGGTGTTCTAATTGTAACGATTTTAAGAAAAACTCTTGTAAACGATAAAAGTTTACCGTTTCCCGAGAGCCAGGCTTGCACTGAAATTGTTAAAGCAGGGCAGGGGGGCAAAACAGGAGCCAAGTATGTTTTTGCAACTCTCGGTTTGGGTGCCTTGATTGAGATTTTTAAAAACTCAAATGGAATTACATTAATAAAAGATTCAGTTAAGGGCTTTATTCATTTCGCAACTTCAAAAATTAATTTGCTTAATAGCGATGCTGAAGTGATAAAATCTGTAGATCAAAAAGGGGGAATGATTGTTCAAAGTCCTGCTGCATCACCAGCTTTTTTAGGTGTGGGTTATATTATCGGTTTTCGTCTTGCGGCAATTACGTTTTCTGGAGGAGTTTTTGGCTGGGTATTTTTAATGCCGATAGTTCTGTTTTTAATGTATAATAACTTGGTCGATGTTACAGCAGGCGGAGAAACATGGGTTAGTGTTGCTAAATCCGCTTACGATTCTACAGTAAAACCAATTGCTGTTGGAGGTATGCTTGTCGGTGCATTTTATACTCTCTTTAACATGCGTAAGAGTTTGTTCCAGGGAATTGGAAAGGGTTTTAAAGATATAAAAGCTGCCAAATCACAAACCGGTGGAAATGATTCACCACGAACAGAGAAAGATTTGCCCTTTGGAATGGTATTAATTGCAATAGGTATACTTATTCTTTTAATGATTGTTCTCTACAGCTATTTTACACAGGCATTCGGTTCAGCTGTTTTAGCCGCAATTGTAATGGCATTTGCTGCATTTGTGTTTGCTGCAGTTGCTGGTTATTTAGTTGGAATAATCGGAAGTTCCTCAAATCCAATTTCAGGATTAACTCTTTCAACTTTATTAATTGCTGCAGTACTTATGGTATTAGTTGGAATGAAGGGAGATCCGGGAGTTATTGCTGCATTGGCTGTTGCATCGGTCGTTTGCGTGGTTGCAGGTGTTGCGGGCGATATGATGCAGGATCTTAAAGTAGGACAATTTCTTGGAGGCACTCCATGGAAAATGCAGGTGGGGGAATTAATTGGAGTAGTGTTTGCCGCACTAATTCTCATCTTCCCAATTATGCTTTTGCATCAGGCTAATGGAATTGGAAGTGAACAATTACCTGCTCCACAAGCAAGCTTAATGGCAATGGTTAGCCAGGGAATAGTTGGTGGAGAAATGGCCTGGCCGCTTGTAGTTGCTGGAATGTTTTTTGCCGTCGCATTAATAATGATAAAATCACCTTCTCCGATGCTCGTTGCTGTTGGAATGTATCTTCCGTTTCCAACCACATTTGCAATTTTCATCGGGGGATTAACAAAATATATTGTTGATAGAATAAGTGAAAAGAAAGTGGAAAAAGATTCCGACAGAGATATTGTTCACAATACAGGTCTGCTGCTTGCATCAGGATTGATTGCTGGTGAAGCATTAGTGGGAATTTTACTTGCTGCTTTTGTAGGGGCAGATATAAATCTTAAAGAAATATTTGGCTTGGCAACTGATTTTGAAGGTTTCTGGTTTTTAGGTGTAGCTATATTTATTATTATTGGTTATGTATTAATTAGGTATCCTTATAGGGAATTAATTTTATCTAAGAAAAAATCTCAATAACAGAATTTTGCGTTGTAAAAAATGAAGGGAATCAAATGAAAATTTTGTTGATTCCCTTTTATTTAAATAGAATAAAAATCAAAATACAAAGTATTTTAAAATGAATGATCAAAATGCTAATGAGCTGAGCTCAAAATCATCACCGCCCGGAATTTTTAGGTGGGCGATTTTAATATTTGTAAGCATTGCAATGTTCGGCAACTATTATGTGTACGACAGCGTTGCACCTATTTTTGATCTGCTTTCCTCACAGTTAAATTATACTGATCAACAACTGGGGTTGCTCTATTCAATTTACAGTATAGCTGCAATTATTGTTTTATTAATTGGCGGTGTTGTTATTGATAAATTTGGCACAAAAAAATCAATTTTATTTTTTGCACTAATCTGTCTGCTTGCTGGTATAGTTACTGCTGCTTCCTCTGAAATATATGTTATGCTTACCGGAAGATTTTTACTAGGTATTGGAGCAGAGCCTTTAATTGTTGCAGTAACAACGGCTCTTGCAAAATGGTTTAAAGGAAAGGAATTGAGCTTTGCTTTTGGATTAAATCTTTTAATTGCCCGTCTCGGTTCTGTTTCTGCCGATTGGTCTCCTTCATTTGCAAAACCTCTATACACAAACTGGCAGGATCCTTTATGGCTTGCATCATTTGTAGCGGGCATTTCTGTAGCCGGTGCAATTTTATATTGGATTCTGGAAAGCAAGGCTGAAAAAAATTACAATCTTGGTCCAGTAGAAGAAACTGAAAAGCTTGAATTAAGAAATTTATATAAATTTAGTCGTTCTTACTGGTACATTGTTGCATTGTGTGTTGTATTTTATGCTACAGTTTTCCCTTTCCGCGCGTTTGCAATTAAATATTTTATTGAAGCACATGGTTTATCACGTGATGCAGGTGGAATGTTGAACAGTGTTCTTCCGCTTGCAGCAGGTATTGCCACACCCTTATTCGGATTACTTGTTGATAAAATAGGCAAGCGTTCAATGTTTATGGCATTTGGTTCTCTTATCCTGCTTCCGCTGTTTCTTGTTGTAACATATTTCCCACCGGGTCCAGATATTTCAGTATCACTTCCATTTCTCGGAAGTTATACCTGGCCGCTTACACTTGTTATTGTAATGCTTCTGCTTGGTGTTGCTTTTTCAATGATTCCTGCTGTAATGTGGCCTTCTGTTGCTTACATTGTTGAACAAAAAAGATTGGGCTCCGGTTACTCACTTATGACACTCTGTCAGCAGGTAGGAATGGCAGCTATTCCATGGCTTATAGGTTTTACTAACGATGCCTTTAATGCTGGTCCCGATAACCCGGGTGGATACACTGCAGGGATGTGGATTTTTACCGGACTTGCGTCACTTGGTTTGCTCTTTTCATTTTTACTCTGGAAAACCGAAAAAGGTCCGCATGGTCATGGACTTGAAACAATTACTACAAAAACTGGTGCATAGTGTACAAGCATTTTTTAAAATCAAAAATATTTTTCTGTTTAAGATTATATAATCATTTATGTATAAATAAGATGGGAAAAAAATGAAAAAACATCTGATTTTTTTCCAGTGTTGTGGTAACAGTTGGCATACCTTTTAATTAAGATTATTGATACATTTGAACAGTATTTTACGGATTATGCTATGCTTAAAAACTTAAGTTTTCTTTTAATCAGCTTAATTATTTTATCATCTCCAAAACTAAATTCTCAAACTTTTGGTTTTGGATGTCTTGGATTTGTCGGAGGTTACGGCGGATTCACCTATCAGCAATACGATGCACGAGGATTAAATGAGTTTATTAAAGACTGGAACAGCAATGAATCGATTCATTCACAAATGGATGAATTTAAATTTGCAACAGGTTATAGAGTTGGATTAAACTTTTTCCGTGCAACGTTCCCAAATAATATCATTGTTTCTGCAAAAGGCTACTACCAATCTCTAGATAAAACAAACAAAGCTACTTTAGGTGGAATAAATACAAATGGTGAGTACTCGCTGGATATTGATATGCGAAATTGGGCTCTCGGAATTGATGTAGGATGGGAGTTTACAAGCGTTATTAGTTGGAAAGTATTGGATGGTGCAATTCATTTTAATAATGTGAAATTAACAGAAACTACAAGCACAAACACTGAATCTTTAATCGGGAAATATGAAAGCGATGGAAGCAATTTCGGCTACTCAATTGGCACAGGAATAATTATAGCAATAATTAAAGATTACATAAGCATCGAAGGTTTAGCAGGTTACACACAAATTTCAATTGATGATCTGTTTAATGATCAGGGAACTTCATTTCTAAATCCATCGCAGCAAGATGAAAAGTTTATCGAGTCAGGAGGATTTACCGCAGTTGTTCAACTAAATGTTGGATTCCCGATTTTATAATGTTGCACTCTTCTCTTTTAAATAAAACTTAGGATTCAAAATGAAAAAATTATCAAAGCTGGATACTGCTTCTGAAACTGCAATAAAAGTATGTATGAATGTAAAAAAGAATGAAAACATTCTTGTAATCACCGATGATATAAAAAGAGAGATTGGATATTCTCTTTTTGAAAATGCAAAACGATTAGGCTATCATTCACTTTTGGTTGAAATGAAATCTGCGAAAATTAACGGAGCAGAACCGCCAAAACAGGTTGCAGAACTTATGCAAAGATTTGATGTTGTTTTGATTCCAACTGCAAAATCATTAACACACACAAATGCACGGAGAGCAGCATCAAAAAAAGGAGTTCGTGTTGCAACTTTTCCAGGCATTACAAAAGAAATTATGATTCGAGGAATGAATGCTGATTACAATGCAATTAGCAAAAGATCAATTAAATTAAAAAAGATTTTAGAAAAGGGAAAGCATGTTAGAATAACTGCACCAGCGGGAACTGATATTGAGTTTGACATTACCGGCAGAACTGCAATTGCCAGCAAAGGATTGTATCACAAAAAAGGGGAAAGCGGTAATCTGCCAACCGGTGAGACATACAACGCACCTGTGGAAGGAACGGCAAACGGTGTTTTTGTAGTTGATGGTTCGTTTGCGGGTTTAGGTTTAATTGGAGATGTAAATATTAAAGTTGAAGTTAAGAATGGATTTGCTACAAAGATTACCGGTGGAAAGGCAGCAAAAAAATTAAATGCAATGCTGGATGAAGTAGGTAAACGAGCACGAAATATTGCAGAGTTTGGAATTGGAACAAATGACAGTGCAAAACTCAGTGGTATTTTACTTGAAGATGAAAAGGTAATGGGGACAGTTCATCTTGCATTGGGGAACAATATTACAATGGGGGGAACTTTCAACGTTCCGTTGCATGTTGATGGTGTTATTAAAAAGCCCAATGTTTGGCTGGATGGTAAAATGCTCATGAAAGATGGGAAACTATTAGTGACTTGATTTTCTTAGCGACTTTGAGTTTTGGCGTGAAAAATTTTCTCATGCGAACACACCAGAAATACAAAAAGTGAAACTAATTTCCTTTATTGTTGCCCTTTAAATATTTATTTTTGTAATTCAAATAACCAGTTAACAATACATCAATGTAACAATAAACCAATAATAAGATGCCTTTACTCCCAATCACTCTTTACGGTGATAAAATACTTAGAAAAAAAGTTGATAAAGTTAAAGAAGTAGATAACGAAACTATCGAGCTGATAACAAATATGTTTGATACAATGAGGAATGCATATGGTATTGGTCTTGCTGCAAACCAGGTTGGAGTAAACAAATCAATTTTTATAGTTGATATTACTGAAGTTGAAGGCTACGAAGAAACAAAGCCAATGGTTTTGATTAATCCTAAAATTGTTAAGTATTCCGATGAAGAAACTTTATTTGAGGAAGGCTGTTTAAGCATTCCTGAAATCCGTGCGGAAGTAAAAAGACCCGAATCAATTACAATTTCTTATCAAGACACAGATCTAAACGAACAAACCTTAGAAGTAAATAAACTGATGTCCCGTGTTATGCAGCACGAATACGATCACCTTCGCGGAATATTATTTACAGATTTAATTGATACTGAAGTGCAGAAACAATTCAAAAAACCATTGGCTAAAATTAAAAAACGTAAAGTTGATATTGATTATCCCGTGAGTAAAACTACCGATTACCAGCTTGTTCTCTGAAGAGGTTTGAAATGAATCTCATCTTCATGGGCACACCCAATTTTGCAATTCCTCCATTAAAAAAACTATTTGAAAGTAAACATAATCTAACTGCAGTTGTAACTGCGCCCGATAAAGAAAGGGGGAGGGGAAGAAAAGTTACTTTTACACCTGTAAAAGAATTTGCTTTGAAACATTACATTCCAATTCTGCAGCCGGAAAAATTAAAAAACAATCCCCAGTTTGTGGATGAGTTAAATAATTTTGATGCAGATCTTTACGTAGTTGTTGCCTTTAAAATACTTCCACCGGAGGTTTTTGAAATACCCAAATTTGGCTCTTTCAATCTGCACGCATCTTATCTTCCAAAATATCGTGGTGCTGCACCAATACAATGGTCTTTAATTAATGGTGAACAGAAAACCGGATTAACTACATTTAAGCTTGCAGAGAAAGTGGATACCGGAAATGTTTATCTGCAAAAAGAAGTTGAAATATTTCCAGAAGATAATTTTGGAACACTGCATGATAAACTTAGTGAGCTTGGTTCTGATTTAGTTTTAGATACAGTTGCATTAATTGAAAGTGGAAATTTTGAACTTAAAAAACAGGATAATTCACTTGCGACTCCCGCTCCAAAAATAACTAAAGAAATTTGTAAGATTGATTGGAATAAAAGTGCTGATGAAATTCACAATCTCATAAGAGGACTTGCTCCATATCCTGCGGCGTTTTTTAGTTTTAATAATAAAGTAATTAAAATTTATGAAGCCGAAGTTGTACATCGAGATGACTTAAAATCACTTGAAATTGTTCAAAGCCAAAATGAATTAATAATCGGTTGCGGGAAAAATGCAATACGAGTTCTGCAACTTCAGCAGGAAGGTAAAAAGCGAATGCGCGTTGTAGAATTTTTAAGAGGGTATAGTTTTACTTAAAGCTTAAATTTTAAAATTCTTCAATAAGCACACCCATTTTACCCATCTGAGAATCTCTTAATGCTTCCATAATTTCAGTTTGTGTATTCATTACAAATGGTCCGTAACTAGAAACTTTTTCACCAATCGGCACACCTGAAAGAAGTATACCGTATCCGTCTTCTTTTGCAGAAATTTTGATTCTAGAATCATCATTCTCAAAGTGAACTAAATCTTTAGATTTAATTTCCCTCTCATCATTTATTAACAAATTGCCTTTAAGTAAGTAGAAAAGTGTGTTATGTTCTTTTGGAATATCAAATTCAATTTCACCTTTTTTAATAAAATTAAATTTCAGATTATTAATTGGAGTGTGCTTATCAACTTTGCCTTTCACGCCGTTGAATTCACCGGAGACAACAGCCACTTGAACTTTTTTATCATCTGATAAATAGGTTGAAGTTTCATCCTTTTGTATTGCCTTGTAATACGGCTGCTCCATTTTATTTTTTGCAGACACATTAACCCAGAACTGAATAAATTCGAGAGTGCCGCCATTCTCTGCCAATTCTTTTAATGGTCTTTCACTATGGGTAATTCCTCTTCCGGCAAACATCCACTGTGTTCCGCCTTCAGTTACAACACTGTTGTTGCCTCTTGAATCGCGGTGCTGAACACCTCCTTTAAATATTAATGTAACAGGAGAAAATCCTCGGTGCGGATGGGGAGCAACGCCAACTTCCTTTTGTGATTGTCCGCCTTTCAGTTCATTATCCCAGTGATGAATTAATAAAAAGGGATCAATCTGATCCACAAATTTATTTGGTAGCGGTTGATCGAGAATGATACCGCCCATATTTACTTTCTCACTTCTAATATTTTGCTTAATAGATCTCATAATTTTCTCATTTTTATTTTCTAATGTCATATTGAGCGAAGCGAAATATCTCAATAATTATTTAATGGACTCATCATTACGCCTGCCCGCCTAATTGCCACATTTATAGTTTTATTTACAAAAGTAATTAAAGAATAAAATTAGATGTGTGTTATAACGCACAAGATTTTAGCTCAGTAAACAATTAATAAATCAGTTATCCATTTACTATCATATAATCCTTTCATCATTCAATCCAAATCGCTATTATTGTCCGTTTGTTACGATAAAAATTATAGAAAAAAGTGGAATACAAAAACAGTATACTTGAGCAGGTTGGTAATACTCCTTTAATAAAGCTTAACAGGCTAGGCAAAGAATTAAAGCCACAAATCTTCGCAAAGCTGGAATCTGCGAATCCAGGTGGAAGTGTAAAAGACCGCATTGGCTATAATATGATTGTTGATGCAGAGAAAAAGGGAATTTTAAAACCAGGTGGAACAATTATAGAAGCCACAAGCGGAAATACCGGAATAGGACTCGCGATTGCAGCTGCAGTAAAGGATTATAGCTGCATTTTTGTTGTTACTGATAAAGTAAGTGATGAGAAAATTAACTATTTAAAAGCTCTCGGTGCAGAAGTAATTGTTGTTTCAAATCTTGCGGATCCCGATGACCCGGAATATTATGTGAACGTTGCAAAACGATTGTACTCAGAAATTCCAAATTCATTTTTTGCTTACCAGTACTCCAATCCTTCAAATCCTGAAATGCATTACAACACAACAGGACCTGAAATCTGGCGACAAACCGAAGGAAAGATAACCCATTTTGTTTCCAGCATCGGAACAGGCGGAACGATAAGCGGAACGGGAAGATTTCTGAAGGAAAAAAATCCTAACATTAATATTATTGGAGCTGACCCGCTCGGTTCAATATTTAAACATTACAAAGAAACAGGCGAAATAATAAAAGGCACTCCATATTTAGTTGAAGGAATTGGGCAGGATTGTCTGCCGGAGAACGTCCACTTTCAATATATAGATGAGATAGTTAACATAAGCGATAAAGAATCATTTGCTGCTGCAAGAAGATTAACCAAAGAAGAAGGTATATTTTGCGGTGGAAGCACAGGCACAATCGTTCATGTTGCGTTAGAAGTCGCAAAAAAATGTAATGCAGATGATGTTATTGTGTTTATCGTTTGCGATACAGGTGAAAGATATTTATCAAAAGTTCACAATGAAGATTGGCTTAAGCTTAACCGGATGCTTGATACTGAAATCAGAACACTTAGAGATATTTCGGATGCTAAGAAAGCAACTGGAATTGAGGAAATAGCATCTGTTAAAGGAGATGATAAAGTAAAAGATGTACTGGAGTTGATTACCAAAAGCGGCTATTCGCAAATTCCTGTCTTAAGTGGAAAGAAACCTATCGGCTCAATAAAGGAAGGTAAATTGCTCTCTAAACTTGTGGACAATCCACAGCTCTATAATTCATTATTAAAAGATGTGATGGAAGATAGTTTTCCGATACTTGATGCAAAAACAGATTTGAAAGAAGTTAAAGATATTTTGAAAACACAACAAGCCGTACTTGTAAGTGATTTTGGATTGGTTACTGATATAATTACACGCTACGATTTAATTAATTTTGATAAAAAGTAATGGTCTTAGTCGTCCCGAACTTGTTTCGGGATCTGCAAAAATGTAAATAAGACCCTGAAACGAGTTCAGGGCGACAATTAATTGAGAAGAGGAAATTATGGGATTTTCAACAGATGCAATACATGCAGGTCAATTTCCTGATCCGACAACCGGTGCAGTGATAACACCTGTTTATCTCACTTCCACTTATGCACAGGAGGAGTTGGGAAAACATAAAGGTTACGAGTACGGCAGGACACAAAACCTTACACGGGAAGCTTTGGAAAAAAATATTGCCGCACTAGAAAAAGGAAAATACGGGATCGCATTCGCTTCTGGTCTGGCAGCAACTCATGCATTGATGAGCTTATTAAAAGCAGGTGATCATATAGTAGTTTCAAATAATGTTTACGGCGGAACTTACAGATTATATGAGCAAAACTTAACTGATTTTGGTTTACAGTATTCGTGGGTTGATACGAGTGAATTAAAAAATGTTGAAAACGCCATTAAGGCAAATACAAAAATGATTTTTATTGAAACACCCACAAATCCAATGCTTGTTTTAACGGATTTAAAAGGTGTTTCTGCAACTGCAAAAAAACATAACTTGATAACCGTATGTGATAATACTTTTATGAGTCCTTATTTTCAAAATCCGCTTGAATTCGGAATAAATATTGTTTTGCACAGTACGACAAAATATCTAAACGGGCACAGCGATGCAATAGGCGGAATGCTTGTTACAAGCGATGAAAAATATTATGAACGATTGCGATACATTCAGAATGCAGCTGGTGGAATACCATCACCATTTGATTGCTGGCTTGTATTACGTGCAACCAAAACACTCGCAGTAAGAATGAAACAGCATAACAAAAACGCAATTGCATTTACAGATTGGCTTGTTAGAAGCAGTGCTGCTGAGAAAGTAATTTATCCCGGTTTAAGAGATCATCCGCAGCACGAACTTGCTAAAAAACAAATGCGCGGTTTCGGAGGAATGGTCTCCGCAGAGTTTGGCTCAATTGAAAAAGCAAAAAAAATATTAAATGGAGTCAAAATTTTCACACTTGCAGAAAGCCTTGGTGGAGTTGAAAGTTTAATCTGCCATCCTGCTTCCATGACGCACGCTTCTGTTCCGAAAGAGGAAAGAGATAAAATGGGCTTAACAGATTCACTTGTTCGCTTTTCTGTGGGGATAGAAGATATTGAGGATTTAATCGTGGATGTAGAAAACGCATTAAGATAAATTCAAACCATTTTCTAACTTTGTTTTAGCTATTTCTAATATTAAGGATTTTCAATGACCGTCTTGAAAAACTCTATTCCTCTTATGCTGATTATATCATCTCTTACCTTCAGTCAAACTGATCCCATCGAAATATATTTAATTGATGCATACTGCACGCGTGAGGTTCCGCATAAATTTAAATTATCGTTTTATTCAAGCGATATTTGCAAATCTAAAGTTGTTATTGAAAATGAGTATGAATACAATGTAACAGAAGAACCATCCGATTTGCACAAAGCAGAAATTGAGATACATGATCTTGCATTTAACGATAACATAGTTGAGTTTGTTATCATTACTGAAACAGAAAGCAACAGAATTGACACGAGCGAAGTGTTTGATTTTGATCTTCCATACGAACCTAAATTAAAAGGTGGTTCGGATTTCTTTACGCTTTGTTTGTTCGGCGGTGCAATCTTTTTACTACCTTATCCAAATTACATTTTTGAGGGTGCTGAAAATTACTTCAGTTTAACTAAAGAAATCCCTGTCGTTTCATTCAGGGGAAGGAGTACAGATTATCCCTCCAGTTATTTATCCCTTGAATACACATATATTCTTGACTCTGAAGCACCAAATTATTTACGTGCAGGCTATAAAAAACTATTTGCGCTTCCGCACATCGAAGATGTTGCGCCCGGTGTATCTGTGTTTACAAACTTCAACAGCAATCATGGAATCGGTCCTGAGCTTTCTGTTGGTTTGTTTACAATAAAAGATACTTTTACTTTTTATTCCCGATACAGGTATAATATTAACCTAGGTGGATCTGGCAAAAACTTTCACGAAATATCATTGGGATTATACTCCGCATTCTTTTCAGTCTATCTCTAATCCGGAAATCCATTACCCGGCGGGAATTATTTGAGACCGATTTTTGTTGTAGAATATATGAATTGTAATTCTTATTTATCAATAGATGAAATCCCTTCTTTACATATTATTTTTATTTAGTTTCGTTACCTCAAAAGCACAAACTGGCAAGCTTACAGGAAATATAACCGATGGCTCATCTCCAATCCCTTCAGTTAATATTATAATTCTTGAAACGAATTTTGGAACTGCAAGCGAGATAGATGGCAACTACGAAATTTTGAATATCCCTTCCGGCAATTATGATGTTAGATTTAGTTCGGTTGGTTACGATTCGAAAACGTTTGGAATTGAAATAGTATCTAATAAAACTACGGAATTAAACGTAGAACTTGAACTTAAAACAATAGAGCTTGAAGCTGTAACTGTAACCGATGTCAACCGTCAATCACAAAGAGATACCCGAACCAGCCTGATTGATCTGAATCCGCGCGACGCTAAAACTTTGCCTGGTGCGGTGGAAGATGTTTTTAGAACGCTGCAATCTCTGCCTGGAGTGCTCGCTCCAAATGATTTTTCTTCACAACTAATTGTTAGGGGAAGTGGTCCCGATCAAAATTTAATTATTCTCGATGATGTGGAAGTTTTTAATCCTTACAGGCTTTACAGCGTTGTTAGTATGTTTAATCCTGATGCCGTTGAAGATGTTAACTTAATTTCTGGAGGATTTCCGGCAAAGTACGGTGACAGGCTTTCTGCAGTTTTAGATGTGACAAATAGAGAGGGGAGTACTACAAAAAATCTTACAGGAAGCTTAAATGCTTCAATAGTTGACGCAAATTTAGTTTTGGAAGGTAGGAATCCTTTCAATTTAAAAGGAAGCTGGCTTTTTAATACCCGCAGAACATACTATGATTTGATATTGGAGCCTTTCGTTAGAAGTGCAGGTTTGGTTGATGATAATACGAGCTTCCCGAATTTTTATGATATTCAGGGTAAAATAGTTATTGGTCCCTATGATGGGCACAAGTTTCTCTTGAGTGGAATACTTTCACGTGATGCTGTAAATGTTGTTAGTGGTGAGGAAAGAAATACTCCTGACAGTGTTGGTGTATTTAACATTACAAATAATGATTTATTGGCAGCCGCGTGGCATTTTGCACCAAATGATAGAATATTAAATAAAGTAATAGTTTCATGGTATAAAAATAACGGAACAACAGATTTTGATTCACAGCTTCTTGATCCTTCTCTCAACAGAAATGCTTTTGAAGGGACGATTCCGGATACACTTTCACCCTACCTTTTAAACTTTGGTTTCGATGGTGATTTTCTTTACCGAAAATACTCTATTGATAACAAGTTCACTTATTTCCAAGGCGAACACATAATTGAAGCCGGTATAGGTGCTGATTTTATGGAAACCACCATTAATTTTAATTTTGAATTTGATGAACAGGTTCGTGCTTTGTTTGCTTCTAATCCTCAGTTCCGTGCTGTGTTCGATAATCTAAAAGATGTAAAACAGTATAATCGTTACAGGGCTTACGTTCAGGATAACTTTAAGTTAACAAACCGTTTAACCCTGCAGCCAAGTCTAAGATTAGATTACTACAACATATTAAAAAAAGCATATTTAGCCCCGCGTATTTCTTTATCGTACGCGATAGATGATATAACAACGATCCGAGCTGTATGGGGGATGTATTTTCAATCACCAGGTTATGAGAAACTTCTTGATCAAGGAATATTGTATGACTTGTCCGATCAATTTACAAACCAATTAAATGCTGAACGTGCTTTGCATTATGTTTTTGGAGTTGAAAGATGGCTTTCTTCTGAATGGAGCGTAAGATTTGAAAGTTACTACAAAGACTTTTCGGATCTCTACATTCAGCAGGTAGTAAAAGGGAACAGATTTTTTACTGAACCCGTTCCCGGCAAAGATCAAAGATTTGCTTCAGGATGGACATTACCAGCCACAGTTCGTGGTGATTCTGTTACTCAAATTCCAGTAAATGGATCAGTGGGAGAAGCATATGGGTTTGAGTTTTTCCTCGCAAAGAAAAATATAATTAGAGGCACAAAACTATCAGGCTGGATTTCTTATTCACTTGCTTATGCTGAAAGATATGAGAATGGAATTGAATATCCATTCAGGTTCGATCAAAGACATACTCTTAATTTTGTTCTAAACTATCAGATTAATAGTTGGCTGGAAGCTGGTGTAAGATGGCAGTATGGTTCCGGATTCCCGATAAGCGAACCTCGCGGAATTAAACCAAGGATCATTATGGAGGACCAGGATTTGGATGGAATTCCCGAAACCCCCGTAATTGCAACTAGAAATGTAAACAATAATTCAGGAGAGGAAAATCCAGTTATTTATGATGTTGACTTTGGTGATAGAAAGCTGAACTCACGCAAACCTATTTACCACCGTCTTGATATGCGAATAAATGCTCTTGCAGATTGGTGGGGGCTCGACTGGACATTTTATTTAGATGTAATTAACGTTTACAACCGCTCAAATGTAATTGCTTATGATTATTTTATTAATGAAGATCTCACTCTCGGCAGAGAAAAAACCACCATGCTGCCTATCATTCCTACTTTGGGTTTTAGTGTTAGGTTTTAATCTTTATTTTTCATTCCTAAGTATTCAATAATTTCTCAAGCATTTACATAAATGAAAAAATCCATCTGGCTCTGGATATTAGCATTTATTTTAACTCTTTTTACTGCTGCTTACCAGCGGATTACAGGTCCTACATATCCTGTTAGTGGAGAGGCTAATTTGGCCAAGGAATTAATTGAATATAAATTAGACAGAACACATGGAGGCGATGGCGATCATCCAATAGAAATATTTGTAAAAGATGAATCAATCTGTGGTGAGCTGTACTGGAAAAGATATAAAACGAATGATGAATGGTCTTTAGTTGAGATGAGACGAGAAAATGAAAAATTAGTTGCATATCTGCCGCATCAGCCTCCAGCAGGTAAATTGATTTATAGAATCATTCTCCAAAAAGATAATGAAGTTGTTGAATTACCTGCAGGAGGAGAAGTTATTATTCGCTTTAAAGGCGCCGTCCCTATTTTTACTCTGATCCCACACATTATTTTTATTTTTGGTGCAATGCTGCTATCTACCAGAACGGGATTGGAGTATTTCAACAACAGTAAAAATTTTAAAACTCTTACAATCCTGACTTTTATTTTTATAATTGCTGGTGGATTTATTTTGGGTCCATTTGCACAGTACTATGCGTTTGGAGAGTTCTGGACTGGTTTTCCTTTCGGTCATGATTTAACTGATAATAAAATATTAATTGCCTTCATCGTATGGTTATTAGCCTTAATTGCTTTATTGAAATTTAAAAATCCTCGACGATGGATAATCTTTGCATCAATAATTACATTTATAATTTTTCTAATCCCGCATAGTTTACTTGGGTCAGAGTTAGACTATAGCGAACTTGATAAAAACAAAATTGAAGTGAATCAGGAATAGTTGGCAAAAGAAATTCAAATATTAACAGTATCGGAATTAACTAAAGATATACGCAAAACATTAGAGGAAACCTTTTCGCAGGTTTCAGTAATAGGGGAAATTTCAAACTTCAAACATCACATTTCCGGACACTGGTATTTTAATCTTAAGGACGCAGATGCAGTTGTAAACTGCACGATGTGGAAAGGTTTTAACCAGTATGTCTTTTTCACCCCACAGGATGGCATGAAAGTAATTGTAAACGGAAAAATTACCGTCTATCCGCCAAGAGGAAATTATCAAATTGATGTTCGTACAATAAAACCTGCTGGAGTTGGTGAACTTCAGGAAGCGTTTGAGCGACTAAAAAAGAAATTAGAATTAGAAGGTATATTTGATGAAAAACATAAAAGACCAATTCCATCTTTTCCTGAAAAAATCGGAATTGTAACAGCTATTGATGGTGCAGCACTTAAAGATATGATCAGTGTTGCAAAGCGAAGATATCCACTCGTTGAAATTGTAATTGCTCCGGCTAAAGTTCAGGGAAGCGGTGCAGCAGAATCTATTGTTGATAGTATCAAATTATTGAACAATTACGGTGAAGTTGACGTTATCATTACCGGCAGAGGCGGTGGTTCGATTGAAGACCTTTGGGCTTTTAATGAAGAAATTGTAGCAAGAGCAATCTTTAAGTCAAAAATACCTGTGATTTCTGCGGTGGGGCATGAAGTTGATTTTACAATTGCAGATTATGCTGCAGATTTGAGAGCACCCACACCTTCGGTTGCAATGGAGTTGGCATCCCCAAGCATTGAAGAGATTTTTGGCTTTATTGACGATTTTTCATATACTTCATCGCAGGCAATTTCAGAACTAATTGATGAGAAGAAATATTATGTATTTAATAACTTTGATTCTTATGGATTTAAAAATTTACGCGATGTGTTAAACAGGAAAAGCCAAGGGGTCGATCAATTAATCTTAAGAATATTTCATAGTGCTGATAAATTAATATCCACAACTAAGAACAACATTAATCTTTTAAGCAGCACAATTAAATCATACGATATTGAAAAGACATTAAAGCGTGGTTTTGTTTTGGTGGAACAGAATTCTAAATTTGTTAGTCGTGCCTCTGAATTTGTAAAAAATAATAAAGCTAAACTAAAATTCTTCGATGGTAATATTGAAATAAATAAGTAAAGTCTTATGCCTAAGAATAAAAAGAAAAATAATTTTGAAAATGACCTTAAAAGACTCGAACAAATAAGTAATTTGTTAGAAAGCAATGAGATTGGTTTGGATGATGCAATCGCTCTTTTTGAAGAGGGGATTAAACTTTCCAAAATCTGTATTAATAAATTAAATGATGCTGAGCTGAAAATCACTGAACTTAAAAAAGAGTTGAGCGAAGTATCATCCGGTAAATAAAAAGCTTAACTAAGGGAAAATATAAATGACTGATTCTGAGAAATATCCTGCACTTTCAAAAGTAAATTATCCTTCGGATATCAGGCAATTACATCTGCCTGAATTAAAACAACTTTGCACAGATATACGCAACTATATGGTTGATACGATTTCTGAAATAGGCGGACACTTTGGTGGTGGGCTTGGAACCGTGGAACTAACAGTAGCTATTCATAATGTATTTAATACTCCACACGATTTAGTTGTTTGGGATACCGGACATCAGGCTTATCCTCATAAAATTTTAACCGGTAGGAAAGAATCTTTAAAGCGAATTAGAAAGTTTGGAGGCATAAGCGGATTTTTAAAAAGAAGCGAAAGTGAATACGATACTTTTGGTGCAGGACATGCTTCAACTTCAATTTCTGCTGCATTGGGAATGGCTGTTGCTGCAAACATCAAAAAAGAAAATAGAAAAGTAGTTGCTGTAATTGGCGATGGTGCAATGACTGGCGGAATGGCTTATGAAGCAATGAATAATTCTGGAGTGACAAAGTCGGATTTGATCGTTGTCCTCAATGATAACAATATGTCTATTGCTCCAAATGTTTGGCAACTTTCTAATTATTTTACAGAAATGATTTCACATCCTGATTACAATAGATTTAAAGGTCAGATTTGGGAATTGACAGGAAAGCTAGATCAGTTTGGTGACAGGATGAGAAAGATTGCTGTAAGATTGGAACATGGTATTAAAGCTGTAATTACTCCCGGAATGCTTTTCGAAGCTTTAGGATTCAGATACTTTGGGCCTATAAACGGGCACAATCTTCATCAAGTTGTAAAAATATTTGAGCATGTTAAAAATTTAAATGGTCCAATTTTAGTCCACGCTATCACTCAAAAAGGAAAAGGCTACAAACCGGCAGAAAATCATTCACAAAGATTACACGCATCAACTCCATTTGACAAAGTAACTGGCAAAGCACACAAAAAAGGAAATGGTAAACCTTCCTACACAAAAATATTTGGCGATGCACTTGTAGAAATAATAGAAAAAAATAAAAACGTTGTTGGAATTACTGCTGCTATGCCGGATGGAACAGGACTGGATATACTTAAAGAAAAAATTCCGCAAAATTATTATGATGTTGGAATTGCTGAAGAACATGCTGTAACTTTTTCTGCAGGACTTGCAACGCAAGGGATTATTCCCGTCACAGCGATTTACTCAACATTTATGCAAAGAGCTTTTGATCAAATAATTCACGATGTTGCTTTACAGAAACTTCACGTTGTATTTGTTTTGGATAGAGCAGGGCTTGTTGGTGCGGATGGTCCTACACACCATGGATCTTTTGATCTAGCATACCTAAGGTTAATACCGGGAATGATAATTATGGCTCCCAAAGATGAAGCTGAACTTAGAAATATGTTGTTTACTGCAGTTGAACATTGCAAAGGACCTGTGGCAATTCGATATCCACGTGGTTCTGCTTTAGGTGTTCCACTGAAAGAAGGATTTGATAGAATTGAAGTAGGAAAAAGCGAAAGACTTTCGGAAGGAAAGGATGCTGCTATACTTGCTGTTGGCTCAATGGTTGATTATATGCAGCAGGCGGGTGAAATTTTAAAAGAAAATAACATCAATTGTGAACTAATAAATATGCGATTTGTAAAACCCCTCGATACAGATATGATTGATGATATTTCTTCCAGGCATTCTAAAATAGTAACTCTCGAAGAAAATAATTTGCCGGGCGGTTTTGGATCTGCAATTGTTGAATATTTGTCTGAACAAAATTTGAAAAACGATGTTTTAAGAATAGGATTGCCGGATAAATTTGTTGACCATGGTACGCAGGCTGAACTGCATAATGCTATTGGAATTGATCCCGAAGGCATCGTCAAAAGGGTAAAAGAATTTTACAACAGCAAAAAAGTTAAACATGAAATTGAGGCTTAGAACATTTCCCTGCAGCTTACTGTCATCATTTTTTTACGATCAAATTGTGAATTAAATATTTTTTGATATGTTAGCTTTTGCTGTTCAGGTTATCTTCAATAAATTCCAATTTGTAGAAAAATAAATTTAGCTTCTATTCAGGGTGGTAAATCCATATAAATTCGTGTAAAAACTAATTTCAATAGTTGTAATGAAAAAAATTTTAATTGTTGACGATGAGCAAGACATATGTGAATTCTTACGATATAATCTGGAAAAAGAGGGTTTTGAAGTCTTGGTAAGCTACAATGGAAAAGACGCACTTAAACAAGTTTCCAAATCACTCAATTTAATTATACTTGATATTATGATGCCAGAAATGGATGGCTTTGAAGTTTACAGAAAAATAAAGGACAATAAAGAATACATTGATATTCCAATTATTTTTTTAACGGCTAAATCTGGTGAGACGGACGAAATAAAAGGACTGGATATTGGTGCAAGTGACTACATTCAAAAACCTATCTCTCCTAAAAAACTTGTTGCGCGTGTAAAATCGAACCTAAGGAAAAGCTCGAAGCTGCAGAAAAAAACTGTTTCAAAAAAGGAATTGAAAATCGGACCTATAATCATCAATTCTGAAAAATATGTGGTTACAATAGATAACAACCAAAAGTTTTTCCCACGAAAAGAATTTCAACTGCTTGAGTATTTAGCAAGTAATCCTGGGAAAGTATTTAACCGCGAAACACTCTTAAAAGAAGTCTGGGGTGGTGATGTTTATGTTGTTGACCGTACAATTGATGTCCACATCAGAAAAATTCGTGAAAAACTCGGTAAACATTCGGAACTAATCGAAACTATAAAAGGCATTGGATACAGATTTAAAAATACAGAGTGATTTAAAGAAAAATTTTCTCTCTTCTCTTATCTTTATAAGAGAACTACTCATTATCAACGCACTTCTCATTATACCTTTAATTTTTATAATTGAATCTACTGAAAGATTAATCGTTTTAATTCTTTTAATCTTAGTACTGAATATTATTTTTATGTACATGCTGGGAAGAAAAAGAAACAAAGAACTCGATGAAATAAAGACTATCATAAATAATATTCGTAAGAATAAATTTCATAGTGAAGGGGAAATAGCATTAGACTCAAGTTTATTAGCTCTTGAAAAAGCCATTAAAAAGATGTTCGTTAAAACAAAAAATGATATTGATTATCTTCAGCGGCTGCAAAAAATGCGTTCACAGTTTTTGGCAAATGTATCGCATGAGCTTCGCACACCGATTTTTGCAATTCAGGGGTTTATTGAGACTCTGCTCAGCGGTGCAATTAACGATAGAAAAGTGAACATTCATTTTTTAAAGAAAGCTAATCATCACACAATAAATCTTAGTAATCTTTTAAATGATTTGATTGATATTTCGATGATAGAATCAGGGGAAATGAGAATGAACTATGGCTACTTTAGTATAAATGAGTCGCTAAACAGCATAATTAGTGAACAAAAAAATCTGGCTGATGATAAAGGGATTGATCTTCTTTTTCATCCAGCAAATAATGATCTGCAATTATTTGGTGATAAGGAAAAAATAAAACAGGTGATGGTTAATCTTTTACAAAATGCAATTAAGTACACTGAAAAAGGCAGTGTGGAAGTAAGTATTGAAGAAGGTGAAAGAACTGCTTCAGTAATTGTTAAGGATACCGGACCAGGAATTCCTGAAAAATATTTAGATAGAATTTTTGAAAGATTTTACCGTGTAGATAAAGCTCGGTCAAAATCAGTTGGTGGAACTGGATTAGGTTTGGCAATTGTAAAACACATCGTTGAAGCTCATGGTTCTGAAGTTATTGTTAATAGTATTGTTGATGAGGGCAGTGAGTTTTCGTTTCAGCTAAAAAAGTGATTTTTTTGCCTGATTTTTAAGCTTTCAGATTTGATTTAATTGCTTATAATATATACATTTGTAGCTCAAATTTTTAAGAATAGAGGAAGAAATGTTTGCAATCATTGATGTTCTTGGTAGTCAATTTAAAGTATCAGAAAATCAGAAATATTATGTACCAAGGATGAGTGAAGAAATTGAATCTGAGGTAACATTTAGTTCCGTTTTAATGGTTGGTGATGAAAAAAAAGTTAAAATTGGCACACCGGAAGTAAAGGGTGCGAAAGTAACAGCAAAAGTTTTAGAGCATTTAAGAGATGATAAAGTTATTGTGTTTAAGAAAAAAATTAGAAAAGGTTACCGAAAGAAAAATGGACACAGACAGGATTTAACCCGAATAGAAATTTTGAAAATTGCTTAGAAAGGATATTTTGTAATGGCACATAAAAAAGGGCAAGGCTCTTCAAGAAACGGCAGAGACAGTAACCCCCAATATTTGGGAGTAAAAAAGTACGGCGGCGAAAAAGTTTTAGCAGGTAATATATTAGTTCGCCAGAGAGGAACTAAATTTCACCCGGGATTAAATGTTAAAAAAGGAAAAGACGATACATTATTTGCTGTTTCTGATGGCGTGGTAAAATTTGAAGTGAAAAGAGGAAACAGGAAATACGTTAATGTTTATTCTCCTGC
>CBDUAV010000051.1:0-20748 GCA_965365225.1 uncultured Ignavibacteria bacterium
AGATACTATCGCGATGCAAGAATTTTAAGAATTTTTGAAGGGACAACTGAGATTCAAAAAATGATTATCGGCAGGCAGGTAATTAAGTCAAACGGGAAAATTTAGTTTATGAATCCGCCAAAACTTTTAGTAATACCTTCAATTGATATAAAAAATGGAAAGTGTGTTCGTTCAGTGCAGGGAATTCCCGAATTGGACTGTTACGAATACAGTAATGATCCGGTTGAAATGGCAAAAATCTGGCGTGCAGAAAATGCAAAGATGATCCACGTTGTTAATTTCGACGGTGCTCACGAACATTTAAAGAACAATTATAAAATTGTGGAAGAAATTTGTTCTTCGGTGGTAATACCTGTCGAATTTTCCGGTGGGATAAGAAATCTAGAAGATGCAGATAAAATTATGAGCACGGGAATTAGCAGACTGGGAATTAATACTCTTGCGGTAGAAAATCCTAAAGAATTTCTAAGAGTTTTAGAAAAATGGGGACCTTCAAAAATTGTTATTACACTTGATATAAGAGATGAAGTATTAATGACAAAAGGTAGAACTAAACAAACCGGAGTACATTACAAATGCTTCGTAAATGAAATGGTAAAAGCAGGAATTAACCGTTTTATCGTTTGCGATATTGCACGAAATGGAACATTAAATGGTCCCAATATTGAACTTTCAAGAAAAATTGCGGAATTTACAGGCGCTCGTGTTACTCATGCCGGCGGAATAAGAAATAAGGACGAGCTGATGGATATTCAAAAACTTGTTCCGTTGGGTGTTGATTCAGTTATTGTAGGCAGAGCCCTTTATGAAAACCGTTTCCCTTGCCAGAAATTATGGCGTGTAGCAGAGTCTGGAATTTTTAACTAGAGGTAAAACCATATGTCAGAAGAGAAAAAAACAGTTCACAGCAGTTTTTGGTCCAATATTTTTAATCCTCCAACAGAAACCACGGAACTTTCAGCTTCACTTAAAGCTATTCCTATATTTAAAGAATTAAGCAAACGGGATTTATCAAACCTTATTGGCATAATTCACGATAGAAATTATCTTGCAGGAGAATATATTTTCTATCAAGGCGATCCGGGAATCGGACTCTATTTAATTCGAGATGGTGAAGTTTCAATTCACAGGACAAATGATGCGGGTAGTGAAATTGTTCTAGCCACTTTCAATAAAGGTGATTTTTTTGGGGAACTAGCTTTAGTTGATGGTGAAAAAAGATCAGCTTCTGCGATTGCAAATATTGATACAAGACTCTCCGTAATTTTCAAACCGGATTTAGATGAATTCATAGAAAAGTATCCTAAAAAAGGAATTAAAATCCTTCAGGGAATTGCACAAATTGCGGCTGTACGATTAAGAACCCTGAACGAAGATTATTTTTCTCTTAAAATTGATAACAAAAAGTAAGGGAGAAGAAATATGACACTTGAAATAAAAAAGGTATTAGTCCCAATTGATTTTTCTGACTACTCAAAAGGTGCACTTCGGTATGCAATAAATTTTGCAAAATGCTTTAAAGCCGAAATGCATTTAATTTATGTTGTCGAACCTGTAATCTATCCACCCGATTTTAGCATGGGGCAAATTGCCATACCTTCTGTAAATGCAGAATGGGACGAAAGGGCAAAGGATGAATTAGCTAACCTGGCAAAAAGCGAAATCCCTCCCGATGTAAAATCAAAAACTATCATTAAAACAGGCAAACCTTTTTTAGAGATTATTGAAACTGCTTCTGAAGAGAATATTGATTTAATAATTATTGCAACACATGGTCATTCTGGTGTAGAACACATATTATTTGGCAGCACAGCAGAGAAAGTTGTACGAAAAGCCCCCTGCCCTGTTTTAACTTTAAGAGAACCAGTAAAAGGTTTTAAATTTAAAGAGGAATGGAAAAAAGAACAGGAAGGTAAGAGTTAATTCTTCCTCTGAATCACAAAATCAATCAAGGCTTCGAGAGCAATTTTACTGGGGGAATCTGGCAATTGTTTTAACGAGTCTTTAGCTTTATCTGAGTAGGTTTGTGCGGTAGTTAACGCGTATTCAGTACCTTTATTTGCTTTTACAAATTCAATTACTTCGGCTATATTATCTTTTCTTTTTCCGTTCTTAATTATTTTCTTTACACGCGATGCTTCAACATCAGTAACTTTATTTAAAGAATAGATTAGCGGAAGTGTAATTTTCTTTTCTTTTATATCGCCGCCTACCGGCTTACCTGTTAACGAATATTTGCCGTCGTAATCTAAAATATCATCTCGTATCTGGAATGACATACCAACACAGTGTCCGAACTCTTTCATTGCTCCGATCATATTTCTATCATCGGTTGCACTTAAAGCACCAATCGTACAGCAGGTTTCAATAAGCGATGCAGTTTTATCAGCAATTATTTTAAAATAAGTTTCTTCATCAATATCAAGTTTGCGTGTTTTTTGTATTTGAAGTAGTTCCCCCTCAGACATTTTTTTAACAGTGTTAGTAACTACTTCAAGAAAATCGTAATCCTTTCCTTCCATTGCGGTTAATAACCCTCGAGAAAGAAGATAATCGCCCATTAATACAGCAACTTTATTTTTAAACACTTTATTTACAGACCAGAAGCCTCTTCTTTTATCGGCATTGTCCACTACATCATCGTGCACTAAGGTTGCAGTGTGTAGAAGTTCGACTAAAACTGCACCGCGATAGCTGCGTTCTGTTATTCCGCCGCATACTTTTGCAGAAAGAAGCACCAGCAGCGGGCGAATTTTCTTTCCTTTTTGGCGAATAATATACTTTGCAATTAAATCAACTAAACCAACTTTAGATTTAATTGATTGCTTGAATTGCTCTTCGAATTGCTGTAATTCGATTTTAATTGGCTGTGTTATTTCGGATAGCTGGCTTCTATTCAACTTTTCTTCACTGATATTTTTGAAATAAATATACTTAATTCGTATAACAGAACCAATGGAACTGCAAGTATTACCTGAGAGACAGGATCGGCGCCCGGCGTTAAAATAGCTGCAAGGACTAATATAATTACGATTGCGTGTCTTCTGTATTTTTTCATGAACTCCGGTGTAAGGATACCTAATTTCGAAAGAAAAAATGAAACCATAGGCAGTTCAAAAACACATCCGGCAGCAAGCATGACACTTATTATTATTGACATATATTCATCTATTGCAAATTCGTTTTTAATTGATTCTGTCCCGAATTGGGCTGCAAACTTTAATGCCAAAGGAAGCATTACAAAATATGCAAATGCTATTCCTGCTAAAAAACAAATTGATGAAAAAATTACTATTGCAAAAATATATTTGCGTTCAGTTTTTTTTAGTGCAGGCGAAATAAACTTCCACAATTGATAAAATAAGTTTGGAAGACTTATAACTACACCAACGATTATAGCAACCTGAATAAAAAGAAAAAGCTGTCCGAACGGTCTTAAATTTTGGAGTATTGCACCAGAATCTCTGGCGGGTTTCAGTAATACCAGCTCAACAAGCGGATCAATGAAAATCCATGCTGCTATAGCTCCGACTACAATACCAATAGCAGCATAAATTAAACGCCAGCGAAGCTCTTCAAGGTGATCGAGAAAAGACATTTCCACATCGGCACTATCAGCGTTTTCCTCTTCGATTGCAATTTTCTCAGCAGCCGGCACGATTAATTAACTTTCTGTTTCTGCTAATTCCTGATAGAGAGGAAAACCTGAACACAATTCTTTTACATCAACCAGCAATTCATCCAGTTTTTTTTCATCTTCAAAATTATTAATAACATCATTTATAATTGATGCAATTTTTATCATTTCTGCTTCTTTCATTCCGCGAGTAGTGGCGGCGGGTGTTCCGATTCTAATTCCGCTCGTGACAAAAGGACTTTTTGTATCAAAAGGAACCATATTTTTATTTACCGTGATACCTGCCTGCTCAAGTGCTCTCTCTGCTTTTTTACCTGATATATTTTTATTTGTTAAATCAATCAGCATTAAGTGATTATCTGTCCCATCCGATACGACATCGAAATTGTACTTAATTAATTCGTTTGCAAGTTTTTGAGCATTTTTTATTACCTGCTTCGCGTAAGCTTTAAATTCATCGGCTAGTGCTTCACTGAATGCAACTGCTTTTGCCATAATAATATGCATTAATGGTCCGCCCTGTATTCCCGGCATTACTGAACTATCGTAAAGTTCGGACATCATTTTAACACGATCACCTTTTGGAGTGGTGATTCCGAATTTATTTTCGCTGTCTTTGCCCATCAAAATAACACCACCTCTCGGTCCGCGCAGAGTTTTGTGAGTCGTTGAAGTAACAACATCACAATATGGAACAGGACTATTGAGCAGACCTTTTGCTATTAGTCCTGCAGGATGAGCCATATCGCACATTAAAAATGCATCAACCAGATCTGCAATTTCTCGTAACTTTTTATAATCCCATTCTCTCGAATACGCACTTGCACCTGCTATTAAAACTTTGGGTTTTTCTTTTTTAACTAGATCTTCAATTATATTATAATCCAGCAAACGAGTTTCTTTGTTTAACTCATATCCGACAGCTTCATATAGTTTACCCGAAAAATTAACAGGTGAACCGTGAGTTAAATGTCCACCGTGCGCTAGACTTAGTCCTAAAAACTTATCACCCGGTTTCATCAATGTCATCAGTACACCCATATTTGCCTGCGAACCGCTGTGAGGCTGAACGTTTGCATATTCGGCACTGAACAATTGCTTTAGTCTTTCACGGGCTAAATCCTCTGCCATATCAACAAATTCACAGCCGCCGTAATAACGTTTTCCGGGATAACCTTCAGCATATTTGTTAGTAAGTGGCGTTCCCGCAGCTTCTAACACAGCGGGTGAAACAAAATTTTCCGAGGCGATCAATTCCAGCTTTTGCTGTTGTCTTTCGGTTTCCTGTTCAAGAATTTTGTAGACTTCTGGATCATTTTTTAAATGTGTAAACATTGCAATTTCTTTTTTTGTTTTTGATAAGCAAATTTAACAAAAAAAGGCTCCCTGTTAAACAGAGAACCTTTTCAATTTAATAATCATTTATATTTTTACGGAACAGTAACGCTCTTGCCGATCCAGCCAAAACAATCTCCGGAAACCGAAATTACATCACCAGATTTATATCCATAGAAGAAATAATCTTCCTGCGAAGGGACAGAACCGGAAAGTGCACCAATTCTATCGCGGGCTTGCGCTAGCGATTGGTCCATATTAAATGCTCTTCTATATGTATCCTGTGCAAGTTTGTATACTACTTTTGTTTTGAAATCGAACGCACAACCTCTGGCAGCCTGCTCGTAAAGTAATCCTATTGAGAAAATAGCCATTCCCCAGCCGCCTGCTTTATCATTTGCTGTCTCAAAATACTGACGAGCTCTGCTTAACTTACCCTGTTCTTTGTAAATAAGACCTAAGTTAAAATAAAAATCTTTATTTTCAGGTTCCAACTCAATAAGTTTTGTAAAACATCTTTCTGCATCATCGTATCTTCCAACTTTATTATAAGCCGTTGCCAATTGATTCCAATAGTTAAGTGTTTCAGGTGATTGCTGCGTTAAAAATTCAAGCGGTTCAATTGCTCTTTCAAAGGACTGAGCTCTTATACATTCAGATGCATAAGTCCATGCCTTTTCCATATTTTCTTTATCAAGGTCCCAATTCTTTTTACGTATCTCTAATAATTGATCAATATTATCAACCAGCTCTGAAAGAATATCAGGCCATTGAGGATTATCGGGTTCTCTAACAGCAAGCATTGTATAAATATCAATGGCTTTCATTTTGTGTTCGTTTTCATCAGTCATGTTATTGATATAAAGCTGTCCAAACCTGTGAAAATAATATGAATCCATATCAGGGTTGTATTCAGCAGCTTTAGCATATTCTGCAATAACAGCATCAGGTTCTAATCCCAGCCATGTTTCAGCAACAAACGCTTTTCTCATCTGAAAGTAAGCCATTCCATCGGGATAATATTGAATTGCCATATCATAAAACGAAAGAATAGTATCTTCAATTGCCTGTAATTCTTCAGGGGTTACAGCTGATGAATCGTGAACAAACCACAAACAATCTTCCATCTTGTAATAAATCCATTTGCTGAATCTTGCGGGGTCCATCTCCAGTACCTCCCAACCGAAAGGAAGAGCACTTAAATAGTCTTTATTCTTATGGTATTCTGAAAAGAGACTATACTTTTCAAGAACTTTCATCGAATCAGCGCTAACCAGCGTAAGCTTGCTTTTTGCAAAATTAAGGTTTGATGCAAATAAAAAAGTAAGAATTGCAAATCCCAATATTTTCATTCTGCTTTTCACTTTTCTACCCTTTGTTTTATTTAGATTATTTTTCATACCGTAAAAACCAGATATCGCCAAAGCTGATACCTAAATTAAAACGGAAGAAATTTTCTTTTAATAAATTATTTTCTGTCGTTCCTCTAATCGAATATTCAAAGGCAAAATCAAATGTATTTTCAGGACTTAAAGGTAACGAAAATCCTGCAAAAGCAGAATATTGATCTAAATCGGTTCCATTAAATGTGTACTGTGTCTTTTCAAAACTTAAACCCGCACGCAGCATTATTTGTTCCCAATAAGATGCCCCAATTTGCTTTTTTGGTCGATATTCAAAGCCCAAACTGACTTTATGAACATCTTTGAGATTTTTTCGCTTGATGTTATTCAGTTTAAATTCTGTCCACGGTTGAAAGAAATAATCTACAGCCAGAAAGTATTTCTCCACAAATGTTATAGCAAATCCAGCATTAATTCTGTATGGAACTTCCATATCGGTTTCGCCTGTGCCAACTGTATCAATTATTGTAGAAGAACGGGTTGTAAGTGAAGTATCAACATTCAATTTTGCAATAAGATTTGTTGATAAACTAAACCTGAGGTTCGATACTGTTTCAGAGTTAAGTATTGTGGAAATATTTGGAGAGATTAGGCCTAAAGTTGTTCCAAAGCCTGTAGGTCCATATCTTAATTCATATTCAGAAGGAAAAACTGTAGTATTTTCAAATTCTATTTTTGAATTATACCTGAGATTTCCGAAATAGTATTCAAACGTTCCGCCAAATACAAAATCCATTGGGACAGTTACAGAACCTCCGATAAAAATTTTAGAAAGACCACCCTTCCCTTCATAAGTGGCGGTATATTTTCCTGCATTGCTGCCTTCGTCCAAATCTTTTTGAACAATTAAATAATTAGATCTGCTGTATGGGACAATCCCCATTGCTGCGCCAATTCCATTTGCCTGGCTTACAGGAAATGCAAATGTGAATCCTTTAAAATCACCATCACCATAAAATTTCGACTCCGAACTATTTGAAAGCAGAAGACCATTATAAACAAAACTGAATTCAATTCTTGTTTTCGAAAGTGCGGACCACGATGCGGGATTTAAGATTTCCACGTAATCTTTATTAATCAGTGCTGAACCTGAATGTCCCATACTTAACGATCGGGCAGAATAGCTGTAATAAATATCCCCAACTCCCTGGCGAGGATAAGTTGATGTGCTTTGGGCATCAAGCTGGATAGAAAAAACTACTAATGCGATAGAAAAAGTTAAAATGCTTTTTAGCATGCTATAAATTTTCTTTTATTGTATAAGTAACTTTCAATCTTGGTCTAAGTTGTAAATCAACAGCATCACTTCCATAAATTGAAAACAATTCCAGGCCATCAAACTGATTTCCGGCTTGTAATAGCAGCCCATTGTTTTCACCTGTATCTACCCAATTTCTTAGGAAGGCAGTAATATTGCCTATGAACTTATTATCATTAAATACAAGTGCAACTGCATTACCTTGAGTGTTTAACGAATCGTCGTATCTTAAGAAGCTTGCTCGCAAACTGTTATTAAAACCAGATCCTTTCATTGAGTTTAAACTATCCTGAGATAAAACTACTTCAGCACTATTTACAACTAAACCTTGTGGCAAACCCGAAACATCAAATGTAAGTTTAGAATTAACTGCAATACTTGATTGCATACCGATTATTCCAGAAGGAAGATTGGGTACCTCACCATCAACTAAACTTACATCTCCAATTACAAAACCATTTATTGTATCGGTGTATACACCAGTTTTTTCAATTACAACGAAAAGTTTAGCTGCCTCTGAAGATAGCCCGGTTAATGCTTCGAAGCCAGTAATCTTACCGCTCATATCTTTAGGTATAAGATAGATACCGTAGTTGCTTTCAAGCGCGTTATCTGCCGAGTTTTTCATCCATGATAGCACTAAAGATTCATCTAAATTGAAAGTGTAATTTGTATCTGTAGCAACTAAATTGGATCCAACATCTTCATTTTCATATTGAAGTTTTGAAAGACTGTCTATTGTAAATTGAGTGAAAGACCAGTCCGAATTAACTTTGTGGGTTGTAAATTCTAAAGAGGCTAAAGTATCTCCAAAAGTATAACGGTCCCTTAACACTATCCAAGAATCAAGGACATTAATATTTCCATTAATAATATCTGTTCTAAGGCTGTCACTAAATCCAAAAATAAACCTTAAAAGTGTTGAAGCTTCAATATCCTGATATTTACCAAGCAATATCCAGGTTGAGCTTCCCAGAGAGATTACATTTTTAAAATAGGAAGAGCTCTGGTTAATGGTATCAATCTGGGAATCGAAAGTTTTTACAGATACAAGATCGCCCGTGATATATTCCACACCAAGTGAAGATGGTTCATCGGTGCAAGAAATAAGAAATGTAAAAATTAAATAAAAGAAAACTAAAACTAATTTATTTTTCAAACAGGTGCTCCGTTAATATTCTGCAATTATAAATTCAAAAGCATGAAAAAGATTTTCGGCGACAAAGCTTGGAAAATTATTATCCTTTTGCAAGATAGAAAGGCTTTCCACACCTTTTCCGGTTTTAACCAAAATTGTTCTTAAACCAGCATTTTTTCCACACTGAATATCCGACACATTATCACCCACAAAATAAGAGTGATTCAATTCAATCTCAAAATCTTCGGCGGCTTCAAACACAAGTTTAGGAGAAGGTTTTCGGCATTCACACTCTTCAGGTGTACTAAACTCAGGATGGGCATGGCAGAAGTAAAAAGCATCAATGTTTACATTATTTTTTAGGAGGAGTTCGTTTATTTTGTTATTTACTCTTTCAACATCTTTACTACTCATAATTCCACGCGCAATTCCTGATTGATTTGATATTACAATTAATTTAAAGCCTTTCTTATTTAAACCAGCAAGTGCTTCCGCTGCCTGCGGTATCAGAACAACATTTGCAGGATCACTTATATAACCCGGATCCTCGTTAATTGTACCGTCTCTATCAAGAAAGACTGCGCGGTTGGGCATTAGTTGTTTGAAAGAATAGTCTTATAAAGGTCAACATATTTTTTTGCAGAAGAATGCCAGCTAAAATCAGATTTCATTCCGGCTTTTACAATTTTTTCCCAGGTTTCTTTATCTTCGTAAACCATTAGAGCACGTTTAATTTCAGTTAAAAATTCCTTTGCATCATACTTTTTGAAAACAAAACCGGTTCCTTCTTTCTTTTTTTCATTGAATCGAACAACAGTATCAGCCAAACCCCCTGTTTCACGCACAATCGGTACTGTACCGTACTTTAAACTATACATCTGATTCAATCCGCACGGTTCATATTTTGAAGGCATCAGCAGCATATCAGCACCACCTTCAATTAAGTGAGCAAGATCATCATTAAAACCTAAATAACATGCGAATTTAGAACGATGTTTGTTTGCCATCTGGTCGAAGAATGTATGGTATTTTTTCTCTCCTGTTCCAAGCACAATCATTTGAACATCCATATTTAAAAGCTGTGGTAATATTTTTTTAACAAGATCTATACCTTTAGAATCAAATAAACGGGAAATTAAACCTATTACAGGAGTTTCTTCTTTATATTCAAAACCAAATCTTTCCGTCAATGCCTGCTTATTCAACAGCTTATGCTGAAAGTTTTTAATGCTGTATTTTTTAGGCAGGTGCTTATCCTTTTCAGGATTCCATACTTTTGTATCTATTCCATTAATAATCCCGTAAAGATCGTTTTTTCTTTTTGACAATACATCTTTTAAACCTGCACCAATTTCTTTGTCCGTTCTTATTTCATCTGCATAAGTTTCACTAACAGTATTTATAACATCTGCATACAACAATCCGCTTTTCATAAAATTGATTTTACCCTTATGAACTAATCCTTTTATTGAATTAAGATTTTCAGGTAATCCGGTTTTCTTAAAACTTGTTTTGGGAAATTCGCCCTGGTAAGCAAGGTTATGAATGGTGAAAAGTGTTTTAAACTTATCAAAATTTTCTTCGTCTTTATAGATTGTTTTTAGATATGCAGGAATCAATCCGCACTGCCAATCGTTACAATGAATTATATCCGGAATCCAACCAAGCTTAATAATTAATTCAAACACAGAACGATTTAATAGAATGAATCTTTCATCATTATCTGGATAATCATTGCCTGTCATAGGATCGTTGTATAAACTGTTTCTGCTTCCAAAATATTCCTGGTTATCCAGAAAATAAATTTGAACACGTACCCTCTGCCCGGGTAAAAAACATGATTTTAATGAAAAGATTACTTCTTTGTTTCCAATTTTTATTTGAAGATCTTTTAACCTAACTACCTCGTGAATTTTAAATTTTCTATCATCCACCGCACCGTATTTAGGAACTACAATTCTTACTTCATGACCCATTTCAGCAAGCATTTGCGGTAGTGCTGCTGATACATCTGCTAAACCACCTGTTTTGACAAATGGAACTACTTCGGACGTAATAAACAAAATTTTATACTTCTTTGCTGCCATTTTCTTTGAAAAGTTTTGAAATGATAATACAAAGCTACAAAAAGTGGCTTTCTTTGCCAAAAACTAAAGTCAGAGGCATTCTCTCTTATTTACATTAAAATTCAATCAAATTGACTAACAAACAAATCTATTTAATCAGTTTTTTTATTGTGTTATATTGCAAAACCAAAAAACAATTAATATTTAATAGAAAAATGAAAATTGCATCAATATACCTGTTTGCTTTATTTATTATAGTCTTTTCCGGGTGCAGTGCATCAACTGGTTCGCGATACGAAAAAAAGGAAGTCAACAATAATGAACAAATCGAAGAAAATGATGAAAAAATAAAAGAAGATTTTGATATAACACCTTATAAGACAGAAATTGAATTGGAATCGGAACAGCTACCTACCGGAAAACTACCATCCGATGTTTGGTACCAGTACGATAAAAATTCCGATGAGGTGCAAAAAAATGTTATTGGAACAACTGATGGTTATAGAGTTCAGGTAATTGCAACAGATAATATTGAGGAAGCAAATCAAACTCGTTCCGAAGTATTTACAAAAACGACCAATAAAGAAGTTTATATTAACTTCGAACCACCATTCTATAAAGTTAAAGTTGGCGATTTTACTTCAAGGCATGATGCAGATGACTTAAAATTCATGTTAAACCAGCTTGGTTATCAAGAGGCTCGTGTTGTGCAGGAAACCGTTAATCTTTTCGAATAATGAAAAAGCTACTTTTTAATCCTTCTCAAATTATTACCGTAAATACAAACGGCAAAAATTTTAAGAGAGGTAAAGAACTTTCAGAAATTGATTGTGTGTTTGATTCTTCGATCGTGATCGAAGATGATACGATAAAAGATATCCTAATAACAAAAAATGTTTCAAAGAATTCTTTTGATGAAGTAATTGATTTAAAGAATAAAATTGTCCTTCCCGGATTAGTTGAATGCCACACGCACACCGCATTTACCGGTTCGCGTTCTGATGAATTCAGACAGAAGCTGGCTGGTGTAAGTTACGAAGAAATAGCGAGTGCAGGCGGAGGAATCTTAAACACGGTAAACTCTGTGCGAGCAACTTCGTTTGAAGAATTGGTGAATACCATTAAACCAAGAATTAAATATTTTATAACCCAGGGAATAACTACATTAGAAATTAAAAGTGGTTATGGATTGGATTTCGAAAATGAACGAAAACTGCTACATGTAATAAATTATTTGGCTGAGATTTATCCAATTGATATCGTTCCAACATTTCTTGGTGCACATACTATTCCGTCTGAATTTAAGTCTAACCGCAGAGGCTATATTGATTTAATCATAAACGAAATGATCCCGCATTTTGCCGAACAAAAGCTCGCGGTATTTTGCGATGGCTTTTGTGAGTCTACTGCATATTCCGCCGAAGAAATTGATAGGATTTTTATTGCCGCAAAAGAAAGTGGTTTAAAATTAAAATTGCACACCGAACAATTCAATACAATTGGCGGATTAGATGTAGCTTTAAAGCACAATGCCGTTTCGGTAGATCATCTTGAGGTGATCAATGAAATGGATATTCAAAGGCTAGGTAATAGTGATACTGCTGCAGTTCTGCTACCGGGAGTTTCATTTTTTTTGAACCATAATTATGCACCGGCAAGAAAATTAATTGAAAGCAATGCAATAGTAGCACTTGCAACTGATTACAATCCGGGATCTTCACACATTTGCAATCTGCATTTAATTATGAGTCTTGCCGCGCTTAAAATGAACATGACAATTGAAGAAACAATTAGTGCTGTTACGATCAATGCAGCAAAAGCATTGTGCAAAGAAAAATCAGTTGGAAGCATTGAGATAGGAAAGAAAGCAGATTTTGCAATTTTCAACACTCAAGAGTACTCAAATATTGTTTATGATATTGGCAGGAATTTAAATTGTATGACTGTTAAGAATGGAAATGCTGTTTTTGAAAAAAATATTTCATCGCATTAAGATTACTTCAATTGAAATTGCAAATCTGTAATCTCCCATCGAGGTCTTAAGTTTAAAGTGTCAGGATAAAAGAAAAATTTCTCTGAGTGTTCAAAAGGAAATGGATAACCATAATTGAACTCACCATCTGCATCTTCGTCCAAAAAACACCATAAAACATATTTACCCGGTTCCACTCGTGTAAATTCAAAATCTTCTGAAGTAATATTTTTTTTATGAAAAATATTTTTGTCTTCAGAATTTTCAAGCACAAGAATTGGTTGCGGACTAAAATCAAGATTTATTGTATCAGGAGAGATAAGTTTTCCACTTAAACCTGTAAAATCGAGACCTGAAATTGTATTGAATGTTAGCACAAAAACTGAATCATTTTTATTCCCAGAAGCATCAATAAAATTATTTAAGTTTATTTTTATGCGATAATCCACTTCAGGTTTTAACTCTACTGATGGTGTAACGATTAGTGTAGCATCATCATATAAGTCAAATTTAAATGGAACGGAATTTTTAAGAGTATCTTCAAATGTAATCGCAGCATTGATTCCATCTTTACTAAATGCATCATCAAAAAATATTTTTATTTTGGGATCGCTGAAATCAACAACACCATTTTTATTCGGTTCAGTAGCAACAACATTTACAGCAGATGTATCGGGTCTATCGCTCACGATTATTTTTTTAAAGTCTTTTGTTGTAACATTTCCCGATAAATCAATTAAATAATCAGCAAAAATGAAAATATCGCTATCAATATTCATTTCTTTTTCAACTACTAAAATTGTTTCCTCCGGCTTTGTTCTTCCCTTATATAAATATTTTACATCAGTCTGCTTGTTCATTGTTGAATCGAATAAAGAAAAATTTGCTGCAGATATTTCTTCAGAATTCAGTTCTTTATTAAAAGCCACAAGCAAATGATATTTATCTGTCATTACACCACTAATTAATCGGGGTTTGGTTGTATCAGCGTTAAATAGAAGAAAATTTAAATTTGTAAAAACTGAATCTTCATCCGTTAACATTACATCTTTAAATGGCAAACCAATTTCATCCTGGTCCTGCTGGTAAAGCAAATCTTTAAATTTATCATTAACGGCAAATATTCTGTAGCTTCCGGCAGCCAGACCATTTAATGTATAATTTCCGTTTTGTCCCGATTGTGAAACGTAATCCGGTTTACGGGTAAGCATTGTATCTGTATCAATTCCAATCTTGTATGCATATAGAAAGATCCCCTCTTTATTCTTTCCAAATACTTTACCGGAAACCATTTTTCTATCAATTTTATCACCAGTTGAAAATGAAAACGAGTAAGATTGAAGCATCCTGTTGTTATTGTTTCTATCAACAACATCAGTTCCTATTGTAATGGTGTAAGTAATATCTTTTCTCAACACTTCGGGAAATGAAACCTCCACGGATGTGCCTGTCCAATCGAAGTCTAAAGCACCCTCAATAAAGGGTGAAATAAAAACTGCTTCACGAACTGAACGTTTATCTACATATTCTGAAAAATCAATTTCAAAATAATCTTCATCATAATTTGTTGTTCCATCAGCAGGATACACTTCTTCAATTTCAGGTGGAATTCTATCTACATCACCCCCTGAGGGTGGCAGTTGATTTGCACATTGAAGCAGGAAGAATGATAAAAGAATACCGCCAAAAGCGAGTTTCGTCGAAGACGGAAAGATTGCAGTATTTTTTTTATTTACTAGGTTTTGTAACAATTGGATCTAATATTTATTTCAGTTGATTGTATTCATCAATAAGTATGATTTGATCTTTTTTCAAAGTTTTATTCTCCATTATTGATTTTATTAATCTAATCCAATAATGTGATTCTTTCATTTCTCTTTCACACTTCGTAATAAACTACTTCCAGAGGTCTTCTTGTACTTAGATATAACCATTCCGATATTATGATCATCTATTCTTCTCATTTAATTTGTTGTGTAACCAACATAAATTTTATTATCTGATTTACTTTTAAGAACGTATGTAATATAATTTTTTTTCATATTCGACGGGGTGAATAATTGGCTCCAGAAGATGCTGCAGATTTTGGAAGACGAGCTAAAAGCTTCAATACATTCATTGCAAAATTAAAAAGCCGATGATTCAGATTTTCAATCATACCAATATTTTTTATAGTCTTTTTACTTAAATCTTTTATCTTTAAAGAACCCTTCTTAGGTAAAGAACTAATCATTTTTCTGCTCTTTCAACCACTTCCTGTACTTATTTACATTATTTATATGTTCTCGGTGCGTTTTCCCAAATAGATGACCACCAGTTCCATCAGCAACAAAGTAAAGATACTGATGTTTTTCCGGATACAGTGCTGCTAAAATTGCATCTTTGCCAGGATTATTAATCGGTCCGGGTGGCAAACCAAAATATTTGTAGGTGTTGTAGGGTGAATCAATTTGTAAATCTTTGAAAGTTAACCTTCGCCAACCATCCGGAAGTAAATATTGAACGGTAGGATCAGCCTGAAGTTTCATTCCTATACGCAGCCTGTTATGATAAACACCTGAGATCCTGGGCATCTCTTCAACTTTATCCGTTTCCCCTTTAATAATAGAAGCTAAAGTTAAAATTTCATGCACATTATAACCCAAAAGACCAGTTTGTTTTTTTAATGAATCAGAGTAAAAATCTTTAAATGCATTATAAAAGATAGTAATTGCTTCTACTGGTTTACTTTTTTCATACAATTCATAATCAGTTGCTAAAAAATATCCTTCAAAAGATTTTTGATTTAAACCTAAAGTTTTAGTAAGAACTTCATTATTAGCTGCTGTTGCAAATTCAGTTGAATCAATGAAAATATATTTTTGAAGGCGGTGTGCCAGCCATTTGATCGTTTGCCCGGGTTTAATGGTAATAGTACGAAGGTGATTACAATCACCTGAAATAAAAAGATCTAATAAATCTAAATAACTTAATCCGTTTGGTATGTAAAATCTTGCTGCCCTGACTTTTTTTTCGGCTCCGTAAATAAATCCTGCAATTCTAAAATTTGTTTTACTTGGTATTATTTTTTGTTCATAAAGTCTATCAACTATTTCAGAAAAAGTCTGACCTCTTTTTATGTCAAACTGGACCGGGGATTTTTGCAGATAATGATTTGAAGTGAAAAATGTCAGATAAAATATTACAATTAATAAAATAAAAACTGCAAGTACTGATAAAACATCCCATCTAAAAAAGAATTTTTGAATTTTCCTTCCCATCTCTATTTAAACTTTAGAAAATGATTTTGCGGAATTGAAGGATAGGGCCTTGCATTCAATTCGTGTTTTATTCCCTCAATAAATAATTGTTTTCCTCTTAATGCAATCATAGCAGCATTATCTCCACAATATTCCATTGAAGGTATGACTGCTTTAATTTTACGCTTGCCGGCCAATTCACGAATTCCGTTTCGCAGCTTCTTATTTGCTGCAACACCGCCAACCAGTGATATCGATTTAACTTCAAAACTATTCAAAGCCTTTTGAACTTTTTGAAGTAATGCATCCACAGCAGCTTTTTGAAATGAAGCACAAATATCATTAAGATCCCCTTCTCCCATTTTTTTATCAGGATGATTCTTTTGTAAATATCGAAGTACTGCTGTTTTTAATCCACTAAAGGAAAAATTGTATTCATCTTTCAATTCCGCAATTGGAAAATTAATTTTATTTTCATTTCCTTTGGCAGAATTTAATTCTATTTGCGGACCACCCGGATAACCCAAACCCAACATCTTCGAAACTTTGTCAAACGCCTCACCTGCAGCATCATCGACAGTTGTTCCTAATTGATAAATTTCGGTATAACTTTTTATAAATAAGAGAAGTGTATGCCCGCCCGAAACAACCAAAACAAGCAACGGAAATTCAGGTTTATCCTGCATCAAAAATCCTGAAAAAATATGTCCTTCAATATGGTTAACGGCAACAAAAGGAAGCTGCAACGAAAACGCAATACCCTTTGCAAAAGTTAACCCAACTAAAAGTGCTCCGATCAGTCCGGGACCTGCAGTAGCAGCAATTAAGTTTACATCTTTTAAATTAAGATTAGATTTTTTTAATGCGGCATCAACAAGTGGTTTTACTTTTTGAAGATGTGCCCTGCTTGATAGTTCGGGAACAACTCCTCCAAAATTAGCATGAAAATCCTGAGAAGAAATGAGATTTGCTTTTACAACATCATCGGATATTATTGCAACAGAAGTTTCATCACACGAACTCTCAATTCCTAAAACATTCATCATCTAAATGCAAAAAATTCTTTAACAATATGCCCTGTTAATTGTGGATTTTCTTGCAGTCTTCTTATTGAATATGCATGCCAATCTTTTCCAAAAGGGACGTAAATCCTGATTTTATAACCATCGTTATTTATTTTATCACGCAGGTCTTCCCTGACTCCAAGCAGCATTTGAAACTCAAATTTGTCGTTAGGAATATTTAGCTTTTTAATCAGCTCGTAAGATTTTTCAATTAAGTATTTATCATGAGTTGCAATACCGACATAGTTGCCGTTCTTTAAAATTGTTTCCAAAACATTCATAAAATTATCGCGAATAACCTGTTTGTCTTTATAAGCAATAGTAGAAGGTTCAATATAAATCCCTTTGCAAAGCCTATAGTTCGTTCCGATTTTATTTAGAATAACAGTGTCGTTATATGTTCTTTTTAAATATGCCTGAAGCACAACACCCACATTTGGATGTTGTTCATAAATTCGTTTATAAATTTCTATTGTGGAATCTGTGTATGGTGAGTCCTCCATATCGATGCGAACAAAATTATTAAGTTCGTTCGCCCTATTTACCAAGTCTAAAATTTGTTCGTATGCAAAATCTTTATCAATACTTAATCCCATTTGTGTTGGCTTTATTGAAAGGTTTGCCATCAGTTTGTTTTCAACAATAGAGTTCAATGCTTCCATTGCATGATTTTTAGCAATTACGGCTTCTTCTTTATTTCTCACAGCTTCACCCAGTACATCGAGTGTAGCATAAATTCCTTTTGAGTTTAATTCTTTAACAACATCTAACGCTGATTGCAGCGTTGTGCCGGCAATATATTTTTTTGAAAAAAGCCACACAACTTTTTTCGGCATCGAACTTACTGTTTTAACTAAAAACCTGTGAAATACTGACACTGGAAACTCCGGTAAAAATAATAAGTAAAATTAATGCATTTTTGTAACTTGAGAAAGTTACTTATCCCTCTTTGCCGCTAATCCTTTTGTTTTAGATATGATTTAAGAACTGAAATTAATAGCAACGCTTTTTGCTCTAACTCTTTTTTTGTACCGTTGTTGTTGAATACAAAATCTGCTTTTTTGATTTTTTTCTCTTCATCAAGCTGAGCATCGTTTCGTTTATTAAAATCTTCTTTAGATAATTTTTTGGAACTGAGTGATCTTTTTCGTCGTAGTTGTTCGTCCGCCGTTATTAAAACCACAAAATCGTACATCTTTTCAATTTTAGATTCATAAATTAAAGCTGCTTCTATAAACACAAAATCGTTTTTCGCAAGGTATTTTTGAGATTTAACTTCAATTTTGTCCCTTACAAGCGGATGCAATATAGAATTTATCTTTTTTAGTTTTTCCAGATTAGAAAAGATATTTTCGGCAAGAAATACTTTATTGATTTCACTACCTATATAAGCTTGCCGGCCAAAATTTTCAACTATAGTCTTTTTTACCAACGGATCATTAGAAAGGATTTCCTTGGAAACACGATCTGCAAAAATAACCGGAAATCCTTTTTCTTTAAGAAAATTGGAAAAAGTAGTTTTCCCGCTGCCTATACTCCCGGTAATTGCAACTTTTAACTTTTTTTTATTAGCCACTGTGAAGAATCAGTAATAAAAAAACTGCATTACTTAGCATACCCAATCTTCCGAACTTCTCTTATAACAGTTACTTTAATTTGTCCAGGATATTCCATTTCAGATTCTATCTTTAGAGCTATATCCTTAGCTAACTTATCAGCAAATAAATCATCAACTTTATCATGCTCAACAACAACTCTGACTTCTCTTCCTGCTTGAATAGCATAAGTTTTTGCAACACCTTCAAATGACTTCGCAAGCATTTCAAGATTTTCCAGTCTTTTAACATAACTTTCAAGCGGCTCCCTTCGTGCTCCCGGTCTGGCACCGCTTATAGCATCTGCAGACTGAACAAGTGCTGCAATTGGATGTTCCATTTCAATATCTTCATGGTGTGAACCTACTGCATTTATAACAATAGGATTTTCGTTAAACCTTCTGGTTAGTTCATATCCCACTAGGGCATGTGGACCTTCAACACTTTTATCGACCGTTTTACCAACATCGTGCAGCAATCCTGCCCGCTTAGCTAGATTTACTTCCAGTCCAAGCTCGGCAGCCATAATACCGGTTAAATAAGAGACTTCAATACTATGTTGTAAAAGATTTTGTCCAAAGCTGGATCTGTATTTCATTTTACCAATATGCCTGATTAACTCATTGTGCATATTGTGCAAACCAAGCTGCATAACTGTATTTTCACCTTCGCGAATCATTTCTTCTTCAAGTTCTTGCTTAACTTTTTCAACCACTTCTTCAATTCTTGCAGGGTGAATTCTACCATCTGCAATTAATTGTTCGAGAGAAACACGTGCTACTTCTCTTCTAAACTGATCGAAGGACGAAAGAATTACAGCTTCCGGTGTATCATCTACAATTACATCTACACCTGTGCTCGATTCAAATGCACGTATGTTTCTGCCTTCTTTACCAATAATTCTCCCCTTCATTTCATCGTTTTGTATTTGAACAACTGAAACGGTTGTTTCAATTGAATGATCTGCGGCAGATCTTTGAATTGACTGAACGATTATTTTTTGAGCTTCTTTTTTAGCATCGGCTCTGGCTTTATCAGTAATTTCCTTTATGAGGACCGTAGCATCAATTTTTGCCTGGTTAACCAGGTTATCCATCAGCATTTTTTTTGCTTCTTCAGAAGTTAAGCCTGATATTTTTTCAAGCTTTATATTTTGTTCCTCTTCTAAACGGTCTATTTCCTCAGTTCTTTTTTCAAGACTCTTTTTCTTCTCATTCAATTCCGATTCATCTTTTTTATTTTCTCTTTCTTTTTGAAGAATCAGATCAAATTTTTTCTCGCTATTCTCTTCTCTCTGCTGTAGCTGCTTTTCCAGCTGGCTAAGCTTTTGCCGCTTTTGATTAACTTCTTTATCAAACTCTGTTTTTTTCTTATACCATTCATCTTTTACTTCTAAAAGTTTTTCACGTTTAATATTTTTGGATTCTTTTTCAGCATCATCTATAATTCTTTTTGCTTCAGCTTCTGCACTTACAATATTCTTCTTTCCTATTTTTGAGTTGAATATCCATCCTAAGTAAAAGAAAACAATAATTACAACAACGAGCATCGGTATTAATATTAGAACATCCATTTTACCTCCACATTTTCGATATATTTATTAAGCCGCATCTGCCGCTCCGTAACTAATAGGAAAAACCCTATTAATCACAGTGGGAATACTCTCGAACGCTTTTTACTTCCACTGATGTACATAAGTACAATCTGCACCATTAAGATGAAGATGAGGCCTGTAATACACGCCGAAGTCATACTCCCAATTAGTTTCTGTTAGTTTTTCACTAATAATCGAGAGCGGCAGTGCGGAAATTGTTAGGATGGTTCAGATAGCTCAGGTTGATTTAAAAGAAGCTTCAGCTTTTTAATTTTATCGGATGCCTGAATTAAAAATTCCCTGTTCTTGTTCTTTTCAATAAATAAATCATAAGCAATATTCAAACAAGCAATTATGGCTATGGTCTGCGCTGGCTGATCTGGTAACTCGTCTTTTGTTTCTTCCATTACTTTGTTAACGTAAATAGCAAGTTCTTTTGCTATTTCT
>CBDUAV010000052.1:0-20538 GCA_965365225.1 uncultured Ignavibacteria bacterium
CGTGTGAAGGTCTATTTCCGGAACAGGATACTCCTTTTTTTCGCAACTAACAAGAGCAAGGAGCATTAATGATAATATTATTGTAACTGTTGTTCTCATTGTTACTCCCTCCAATAATAAATATTGTTTTATCTCATTTTAAAATTAAAATAACGGGTTTACTACTAGGCTGTAAAAAGACACAACAATTAAATTATAGAGAATAAACCGCAGTAGTTAATTCATCATTAAACTTCAAGTGTGACTTAACTCAAAATCAAAAAACCATCAAATGATACAATAAAATACAGCAGTCGGATTTGTTGTTACAATCACACTTTTTTACCGATTGCAAAAATTCTTTCATTGTTAATTTCAAAATCGTAAGGATTACGCTTGTCAAAAAAATCCATTGTAAATCCAGCTTTGCTAAAGTACGAGGTAATTTCCTCTTGTGTAAAAAGGGCGGAGTAAATTTTGGTTTTTATTCCTAGCAAGTCATCAATATACCCTTCTTCAGTGCCAACCTTAACAGCTACCAGCAAGTAGCCATCAGGTTTAAGCACTCTGCGGAACTCGGTAAATATTTTGTTTACGTAAATTTTCGGAGTATTGATGATTGAATAAAATGATATAAGCCCGTCAAATGAGTTATCATTAAATGGCATATTGCCTATGTCTGCACATTCAAACTTCATATCAGTATTATTAAGCTTTGCAAGCTCAATACATTTTTCTGAAATGTCCACGCCGATAACTTTTGTTCCTTTATCAAACAGATACCTGCCAATGTGCCCCGAAGGTCCGCAGCCTGCATCACATATGAGCGAGTCGCTATTAAATCTTGCAGCAAAAGAATCGATAAGTTTTCGATCATATTCTTTTTCATTCATCTCATTATAGAAAAGATCGTGGTATTTCTGAGCAGCAAGGTTGTATGCTTGTTGTGTAAGAGAATTTATGTGTTTAAGAGAATTCATTCATTCGGATTATTATAGTCTCAATTTTCGCTTAAATCTTTTTCAAGCAGTGAATAAATTACGCTGTCGAGAAACCTGTCGTTGAATAAATAATTCTCCCTGAAATAAGCTTCTTTTTTAAAACCGATCTTTTCCAATACCTTTTTAGATTTTTCATTTTCGGGATTAACGTTTGCTTCAATGCTATGGAGTTTCATAATCTCAAAACCAAATCTTACCAGTCTGTTTATTGTTTCAAACATATACCCATTTCCCCAATACTCAGGATTAAGAGCATAACCAATTTCAGCACGGCAGTGTTCGGGAATTAGCCTAAAGAATCCGAAGTAACCGAGAAATACATTCGAATGTTTTTCTACGATTCCCCAGTTTATGCCGCTTTCATTATGATATGATTTCTCTATTGAATCTATCATTTTTTCTGCGTCGCTGATTGATTTGAATCTGCTGACATCCATAAATTTCATAACATCATCATCTGACCGGATGAGAAATAAATCTTTTACATCGCCAGCTACTATCTTTCTGAAGAAAAGTCTTTCACTTTCTAGTTCAGGAAATGTTTTAAATATACTCTTGTCTATTTCTATATTCATAAGAATAGAATTTTAACGATTGTTTGATTTTATGTCCTAAAAAAATTAATAGCCAATAAATATTAACACTGCAGAGAGTGTGAAAATAAATGGGCAAAGCTTAAATGGGAAAAAGTTAACTTTAAATCCTGTGAACATAGAAACAACGGCAAGCACAATTAACACTCCCGCAGAAGTAATGTAAACAAACTCGGAAACAACGTTCACTTCTCCCATATAAGTTACACCTGCAACTATAAAACCTATAAAAATAAGTGCGACTCCTTCGATAATCCATTCCATTGTGATAATGTTTTTATTGTCTGCGGTAATATCTCCAAAACCATTAACTACAGAAGCAGTTGGAAACAGGTGCGCAACTCCCCATAAAAAAGTAATTGCTGCTCCAATGTAAAGTATTATTTGATTGGGCATAGCAGGGTCTCCCTTTTTGTTTATTTAAAACATAATTTAAAAATATAAAACCATCAAATTTCCTGTTCACCATTTTATTTATTTGCCCTCTTACTTTTGTTTTATAATAAATAGCTTAGTTTTACAATTGGAAATATTTTCTATTTATAAAAGCTTACTGGGCATTATAATTGGAATTTAATATGGTGGAAAATGTGATGCAAAAGCGTTTTACTTTGTTCTTCTTGTTTTTATTCCTCTGTGTATCTCTTCCACAAGCACAAACTCATTATTCAGGTTACTTAAAATCCATTTCGGAAGAATCCATAAATAATAGCTTCTTTTCAAAATCCAATCAAAATAAATCTTTGGGTTATTTAAATAACAGTCATGGAAACACATTTAGTCTTGTAATCCGTAAAAACAAACAAGTCAGCTTGTTGAAAGATTTTTCAGCAAATGATTCATTGGATTACAATTATATAACCTGGGAATCCAAGCCAAACTTTTGGATTGCCGCGTCCGAATTAGCAGCTGTGCAATTCATTCCGTTTGCACTTGCAAAGTGGGGAAGAAAATGGGAAAATCCCGAGGACAATTGGGCAAATGTTTCTTTTGAAACATGGTGGAGAAACATCAGCCAGGGATGGGAATACGACGGCGATGCATTCTTAACAAATTACTTTGCACATCCGTACCACGGTAACCTTTACTACAATGTAGGTAGAACAAATGGATATAATTTCTGGGAATCATCTGCGTGGGCTGCAACCGGAAGCTTGATGTGGGAATATTTTGGCGAAACATTCCGACCTTCAATTAATGATTGGATTAATACAACACTAAATGGGATTGCACTTGGAGAAATTTTATATCGTTTATCTAATATGCTGACTGATAACACTGCAACCGGTTCTAACAGAGTGTTAAGGGAAATCGGCGGCACAGTCTTAAATCCTGTCAGGGGTTTTAACAGGTTAATTAGCGGTGAAATGGGAAAACTTTTTCCAAACCCGGTTGATCGGAAACCGAGTAGTTATTTAGTAACAGTTGATGCAGGAATAAGATCGCTTGACAAAGGTACCGGTGGTAAGGTTTCAATTAAAGAGCAGGTTCAGGAAGGATTATTTGTAATTGATTTTTTCTATGGAAATTTATTTACCGAAGATATCGCGAAACCGTTTTCAAACTTTCAGCTTACTATGGCTTTGTCTTCTGGCTCACCTAGTCTGACAAGAATCCAGGCTTATGGAACTTTGTTTGGTAATTATTTATATAAAAGAAAAAGCAGGCAGATACTATTTGTAACAACTCTGGATTATACTTATTTGAATACGCCGGGATTTGTTTACGGCGGAACCTCAATTGATCCCAAATTAGTTTCCCGATTTCAAATTGGTGAAAGCACAAATATTATTACAAGTGTTGGAATTGATTTAGTTGCAATGGGTGCAACACCAAACGATTACTTTACTGATGAAGAGGGCAGAAACTACGACTTTGGTCCGGGATTTGGATTCAATTTGAAAGCTTCTTTAAAAAACGGTATTTGGGATTATCTAGATATATTTTATGCAACCAGATGGTTGTACACACAAAGCGAGCCGGCTGAATCAAGACACCACCTGCATTTAATATTAATCAGCGCGCACCTGCCCGTAAAAAATTATTTTGCAATTGGATTTGGAATTGGTGCTTATTGGAGGAACAGCTACTACGAAAATTTTGATGACGTGTTTTTAAAGAGTCCTATACTTAGAGTTTTCTTTAAAACTGCATTGCACTATTAATAGTCTATTTGCTTTCAATTTCTTCTTTCAATTCTTCGATTATTTCTTCAACTCGTTCTGAAGGAGAAATGCTGTAAGCTTTTTGATATTGCTGTAAGCTTTCTTTCAGCATTCCTTTTATTTTGTAAGCTTCACCAAGTGAATCGTATGGATTAGCTTCTTCTGGTGCAAGAGCAATTTGCTTGTTAAACTTTTTTATCGCTTCATCAACTCTATTCTGACTAATTAGAAAATAACCATAGATGTTATAAAAGTAATAAAATTTAGAATCTTCACCGTATTTAGATTCAAGATTTTTCAGCTTACCTTCTGCTTTACTAAAACTCTCCTTTTCAATGTAAATGCGTGCAAGTAAAAACCCACCGCGCATTTCATCCATAGTTTCAATAATCTTTGCCTGCTCAAGAGCTTTATCTAAATCACCGCCTGCAATTCCAGGTGCCTGCAGATAAAATTCTCCAAGTCCAATTCTTCCCTCCAAATGATTTGGATCTAACTCAATCGTCCTTTTAAATTGTTCTTTTATATTGCCCGCAAGAAAAGGTGCTCTAAAAATACTTGCATCACGTGCATCCTCAGCGTATAGTAATCCTAATTCAAAATGATAATCAGGATTTTTGTCGTCAAGCTCAACAGCTCTTTCCCCATGTTCTATTGCTTCATCTAAATCTCCAAGTTGAAAGAGACATTTGGCTAAGTATAAATGTGCTTCACTATTACCATCATTTTTTTCTAAAAAACTTTCAAATATTTCTTTTGCAGCAGAATATTTCTCCTGGTTGTATAGACTAATTCCATTATCTAGCGAACTTTGCGCATAAAGTTGTGTGGAGAGTGTTAGAAGAATTAATAAAAGAATTTTCTTCATAAAGGTTCCTTTTGAAAAATTTAATTTGATGATCTTATATAAACTTTTGTAAAACCATCGTAAAAATTATCAGCAATTATAAGTGTATCTATAGAAAGATATGTAATGGCCTCGGGAGCTTGATGGTTTTCATAAATGATAAAATCTAATTCATCGGCTGAGTAAATAGATTTTCTTTTTTCGATTTGAAAATTAGTTTTACTTATTAAACTATCGTTATAAAAATAGGTGATTGAATTATCCTCACTAAAATCTAAAATGCGTTTATCTCTCTCGGTATTAAATTCATTTATATCTCCGGCAATTCCACCAGATACGTTTACCAGCAGCCACTTCCCGTAAAGATTAGAATTATAGCTTTCTTTCATTGCTGAGTTGCAGCCGCCTAAAATGACAACACAAAATATTAACATGTAAAGCTTATTCATAATTTTATTACCCCAAATTAATTGTTTGATATTGTCGTCTTTACAAACCGCCATTTTGGAAGATAGTTCCATTGTTGTAAAAAGCCAATCTTAATATTTGAAATTGAGCGTCTACTTTTCCCGCCAGTTTTGGTTTTTTGTAAATGTCACTTTTGTCATTTTAAAGAAAACCATGATATAAAATCATTCATAATTGGCAAAAGTAAAAAGGCACAATAATTGCTGAATATTAAAACAATCTTTAATTCCAGGGAGAAATATATGAAAGTAGCAATGGTACAACTAACTTTGGTAATTACAATTGTAATTGCAACACTTAATTTTGCAGAACCATCATTTAACGGCACGAATCCCGGCTGTTCGGGTTCAGGCTGCCATTCATTTTCAAATGGCGATGTTTCATTTACCTTAATAGATCCATTGAACATTGAAGTAACTGTTTCAGGAACATCAAGCAGGGTTGGCGGTGAACTTGTTGATAATAATGGTAATGTTGTTGCCGTCATTAATTCAACAAACAGCAATCCGTTTATTTTAACGGCACCCTCTGCTGGTAATTATCTTATAAACGCTGGCTATGATAGCCCACAAAGAAGATGGGATTCTGCAGCAGTAACACTAGTTGTACCTGTTGAGTTAGCAAGCTTTAGTGCAACTGTGAACGAAAATAATGTAACACTGGTATGGCAGACAGCAACGGAGCTAAACAATTCCGGTTTTGATATTGAGAGAGCAGATGTTAATAGAAAGTGGGATCCAATTGGTTTTGTCCCGGGCAATGGAACAACAACTGAAATTCACACCTATACATTTAATGATAATGATCTTCCGGCAGGAACATATAACTACAGAATAAAACAAATAGATTACGACGGAACTTTTGAATATTTTGAACTTGAGCAGGTGGTTGAAATTGGATCACCAAATGATTTTGCTTTGCTGCAAAATTATCCCAATCCTTTTAATCCCTCTACCACTATTGAATTTGTAATTCCAGAAAAGTCAAATGTAACACTTACAGTATTCAATTCAATAGGTGAAGAAGTGTCCACACTTGTTAATGATAAAAAGGAAGCGGGGAGCTATGTGGTTAATTTTGATGCGGGGGGATTTACAAGCGGAATATATTATTATAAACTTCAAACCGATGATTTTGTGCAAACAAGAAAAATGATTCTCCTTCGATAAAAAAAATCTTATTCTTTTCCCATTACCCCTGTTAAATAATTTTGGCGGGGGTTTTTTAATGTTGGAGTGTTAAAATATAAACAGATCAAACTATTTTCTAAAAAACAGATAGTAAAGAATTATAAAAACACTCAACACAAGCTGCGCTGTGATAATTATACTTTTTCAGGATCGAAAAGCATTCCAAAAGCCGCAAGTGCAAACCATAAAAGACCAGATATTAGTATAACTTTATCCTTTGATATTTTCTTCTCTTTGTTCTCCGGCATTGCTGTTTTAATTACCACGCTTTTTCTTAAATAACCTATATATAACCAGAAGAATAATAGCCCCAACTACTGCACCAATGAACCCGGCTGTTTCACCTTCTTGATACAAACCTGCGAACTTTCCCAAGTAAGTAAAAATAAATGAACCGGCAATACCCAGCAGTATTGTTATAATAAATCCTCCTGGATCTTTACCCGGCATTAAAATTTTTGCTATTGTGCCAGCCGCTAAACCGATAAGAATTGTCCAGACTATTTCCATTTTGCCTCCTGCAATTGTGTAAATAAACACGTTCCTTAATTTAATTAAGAATTGATTTAGACTGAAAAATATTTTGGTAAGTTTTTAAATAGGACAAGAAATTTAAGTAACACGGCAATGCTCTATTGCATTGCCGTGCTTAATTTTTCGGTTATTCCAATGGAATTTTAGATTTGTTTGCTTCTAACCAACTCTTAAAGTCTTGCATTGGTGGATTTATCGTTCTTGATTTTTCAACATTTCTTACTTCACAGAAATCATTTTCAAAATCGTGGAAGAACTGGAACATATTTCCAAGATCATCTGCGCCCGGGAATCCTAAACCACGGTAAACATCAAATGGAACTGGATTGTAGGTAACTTCCTGACCCAGTGCTTTTGTAAACATTTCAGCCATTTGTTTACCAGTTAGCTGCTCACCGCTTATACCTACCGTTTTACCTATGTACTGATTTCCATTTTTAAATATCTCATAAGCAGAGTTTCCAATATCTTCTGCAGCTATGCCAGCAAGCTTTCTATCTCCAACTGGCAATGAAAGCACAAGTTTTCCATCCTCATCTTTTTTAGGAGCCATTCCAAAGTAAATAAAGTTTTCCCAATAAAAAGATGTTAAAAGATTTGTAGTTGGAACACCATGCTCTGTAAAAAATTTATCTGCTTCACCCTTACAATCCAGGTGGGGCACCTTATACTTACCCATAAGTGTCGGCATACGATTGTCATCCAGGGGAACCCATTTGCGGGTGTCCTCAAGCGTGGACCAGACAACATGTTGAACATTAGCTTCTTTTGCTGCTTTTGCAATTGAAGCTACCTGTGCTGTTTCTTTTTCAGGGGAAAAGTGTTCCCAGAAGAAAGTTACGGCATAAACACCGTATGCACCCTGGAATGCGTTTTTAAGACTATCGTAATTATCAACATCAACAGCAACCAGCTCAGCACCCATATTTCCTAGTGCTTTTGCTTTGTCAGAATCTACATTCCTTGTTAATGCTCTTACACTAAATTCACTTGACTTGTCCTTTAAGATTGCACGAACCAAGCCGCCTCCTTGCGCACCAGTTGCACCAAGAACGGCTATCACCTTTTTATCAGCCATATATTATCTCCTTTATTAAATAAATTGAATGATGAATAAAATAATTTAATGCTATTTATGTGTTATAACAAACATATTCAAGTCAAACTAGGTTCACAAACCTCAGTAGTGATTTGGTTCACAATTCATTGAAGTGAATTAGAAGGGAAAGAGACTATATCTTTTGAAGATCGTTTTTTGTGAATTCATTATTTACATTACCAGTATTTTGTGTGGTTTTTGGCTCAAAAAGCATAACTTCTGCTTTTTCATCAGCCACTGGTCTGTGCTCTGCACCTTTAGGAACAATAAATAATTCGCCCTCATTTAATTCAATTACTTTATCTCTTAGTTCCATTTTAAATTTTCCGCTAATTACATAAAACATTTCATCTTCATTATCGTGTTTATGCCAGATGAACTTCCCCTTAAATTTTGCCAGCTTCACATACTGTCCGTTAAGTTCACCGACTATTTTAGGCGACCAGTATTCATTAAACAGGGAAAGCCTTTGGTTAATATTTACTTTGTCCAAATTATTTAATCTTTCTATTACTTTTTTTCTATTAGCCTTTTTCCCTTAACTTGTCAGCTTCTGCTTTTAATCCCTCATTTGTGTAAGGAAGTAAGTTTAAGGGCAATCTCTTATCCATTAAATTCAAAACTTCTGTTGCTTTGTCTTTTTGTCCGGCTTTATAGTACGATGAGGATAACGTTATAAATGAATGACGGTAATTTTGATATAGATTTTGCATTTCCTCAACATAATCAATGTGTTTATCATTTACTCCATCGTATGTATAAACTTTTATAAGATTGCTGTAAAGCTTTTCCGTTGAAGTTTTTTCTTTGTGGGAAATTAATTTATACACCAGACCTTCAAGCGCTAGATAATTATCCAATCCAATTTTATTTCCTCCGTATACAGTTGTGGAAAAATAAACTGGTCTGTTCCAATCATTCGATTTAAATATTTCTATCAGCATTAAATCCTGAACGCGAATTGCTTTATCATCGATAGTTGGTTTAACAACCCATTCAATTTTTCCTTCTTTATTTAGTGGGTCGTGCTTAACAGGAATCGCAACCATTTGCTCTTCCCACCGTAACGGTCTTATGCTGTCTATATCCATATCGTTCAGGGTAATAAATAAATTGTTCTCACCGAACGGGTAAGAGTTTTTTAGCTGCTTTATATACCACGAAACATTAAGCAAACTAAGGTTGATAACAATAATATCTGTTCTGTATTTTTCAATTAACTGCAGAAACCACATCGGAAAAGTATCATTATCACCATTAGTAAATAGTATAGCATTTTTTTCACATGAAGCCATTATGTTCTTGTTGTACTCCATAATTGAAATATAAAAACCACCTTCTTCTTGCCCATGTTCAAATGCCCACTTTGCGGAGTCTGGATTATTATTATATAAATATGTCATTGCTACCGATCCCCAGATTGATTGAATTTTTGAGTATGGATCTACAACGAATTTTTTCCCTGTGTATTTGGGTGAGATTTCAACACTCTCTCTAAAATGTTCAGAAGATTTTGATGCATAAGGCATATTCACATTATTAATGATTGAACCATCAGAAAAAAGCATAAGTCGATATGTTTGCCCCATATAATAATGAATCTCAGCATTTTCTGGATCAATAAAAAGAGCCTTTTCCAAATATTCCAAAGCTTCCGAGTAATTTTTGTTATTTAGCGCATCTTCAGTCTTTGGTCTTAAGGTCTCCCAATTTTCAGTGCTGCAAGATTGAATAAAGAATAGTAAAACGAGTAATATAGCTTTTCTCATTATGTTCCCTCTTGAGTTAACCTGAGTAAAGTTTTTTGCAACTTAATAGATTAAATGGATATGTTCAACCTGCTTGTCGGCCCGCTCCGATTCACTCGTTTTGCGAAGCAGGTCGGAGACGAGGCGAGCAGACAGGTTAACAAACAGCAAGCTTTTCATTAAGTGTTTAAATTTATAGGAGAATTGTCCTTATTTATTCGAAATCTTTACTATTAAAAATCAACACCATTTTGCTAAGCTTACCATTTTCAGTTTCGAACAATTGTGCCATTGGAGTTGAAACATTTCCTTTTTTGAATTTATAAATAACACAGGCAGAGTTTTTATCTTCGAATGATTTTATAATTTCATGTTTCATTCCTTTGGGAGGATCCTTTTTTAACGAATTAATATAATCATCTGCAGATGAAAATTTATAAAACGGACCATTGAAGGTAAGATTATCTGCAAACAAATTTTTTAGATCATCTAAGTTTTTACCCGAGAAAAATATTTCCAAATATTTTGAAGCTAACTCAAGTGGTTTCATATTCAATTATAACAATAATTTTATCTCAAAATAATTTTAATAAGTAAAATACACAAGCATAAGTGATTAAAAGCAAATCATTGTGTGAACATTTTTCTTATCTTACTTCAAAAGACTTATCAATTAATCGGAGGAATATATTATGCAAACAATATTAGGATCATCCGGAATTATAGGTAAAGAGCTTGTGAAAGCATTACCGCAATATGCAAATAAAATAAGATTGGTGAGCCGTACTCCGAAAAAAGTTAACGAGGGTGATGAGCTTTTTAAAGCAAATCTTTTGAATGCAGAAGAAACAATGAAAGCTGTTGAAGGATCTGAAGTAGTTTATTTAACTGCTGGGTTGCAGTACGATATAAAAATTTGGCGTGCACAGTGGCCGGTTGTGATGAAGAACGTGATAGAAGCTTGCAAGCAAAGTAATAGCAAATTTGTTTTTTTTGATAATGTTTACGCTTACGGCAAAGTAAATGGCTGGATGACAGAAGATACTCCGTTAAATCCTGTTAGTGAAAAAGGAAAAGTAAGAGCTGAACTTCACAAAATGATAATGAATGAAGTGGAAAAAGGAAACCTGCAGGCAATAATAGCAAGGTCGGCAGATTTTTACGGACCAAATACACCATTAAGCTTTGTAAATATAATGGTGTTCGAGAACTTCAAAAAAGGAAAAAAAGCACAGTGGTTTATTGATGAAAATAAAAAACATTCGCTTACTTATACACCTGATGCAGGAAAAGGAACAGCAATGCTCGGGAATACGGATTCAGCATTTAACCAGGTTTGGCATTTACCAACAAACAAAAATGTATTAACAGGTAAAGAATTTATTGAGCTTGTTGCAAAAGCGATGAGTGTAAAACCTGATTATACTATTATAAAAAAATGGATGGTTCAAATGCTTGGGTTGTTTAACAAGGTAATTAAAGAAAATGTCGAGATGCTTTACCAGAATGATTCCGATTATCTTTTTCATAGCACAAAATTTGAAAAGACTTTTAATTTTGAACCTATCAGCTATGAAGAAGGAATAATAGAAACTGTTAATTCAATGAAGTAGGTACTATTGATTTTAATCTAACTCTCGATAAGATTTTTCAATCCGCCTAAAGCGTATTCCCAGCCGAGTATTGTTTCATCGTATCGTTTTTGTGCATTTGAAACTTTTGAAAAGTCACCTTGCGTAATTTTTAATAACGTTCTATCACCTTCCGGAACTAACTGCATCTTTACAATTAAATGATTATTTGGGTCGTCTTTTTCTTCTGAATTAGGATCAAATGTAATGTATTCTAATAATTTTTCCTTCTCGAATTTCAGAACATTTCCTTTAACATATTCTTTCCCGTCATCTGCGCCTTCCCAGACTATCGGGCTGCCAACTTTCCAATCAGTAACAACTTTGCAATTAAACATGTAGGCTTTAGTTTTTTCCGGATTAGTTAAAGCATCCCAAACTTTTGAAATGGGTGCGTTTAGAATTATTTCTTTTTTTACGATTAATTCATTGCTCATTGTTATGCCTACTAATCAAAATAATTAATGAGTGTTATTACGTATCAATACAAAATTGAGAACCCCGGTTTAATCCGAGGTTTTCATTTTGTGCAAAATTAAGAATTAAGGATTTGGAATCTTTAATTCTTGTCCTGGTTTAATCATATCAGGATTTGAAAGTATATCTTTGTTTGCATTAAAGATGCTCATATACTTGTTTGCATCTTTGAAATAATGCTTGGCGATCTTGCTTAAGCTTTCGCCGCTTTCAACGGTATGAACATGAAAAACATCAGTTCTTTCCGGTTTTAGATCAGCGCCTATATCAGAATAACTCTCGCCGCCGACTTCTTTAATTTTGTCCCAAATTGCATTTTTTACATACTGGGTTTTTGTGATTCCGGAAATTGAAAGTTTTCCTGCTTCTTCTGCCACTTTCATATCCTTTACACCGAGTTTATTCGCCAAAGCTAAAACTTCAGCATATTTAACTTGTAGAGACATACGTCCTCCTTCTAAGTTTATTGTAAATAATGTGATATTCTATTAATTACCACTGGGGAAAAGCAAGTTAAAACAATCGTAACTTTTATGCAAAAAATGAGTGCAAAATTAATTGACCCGCTTATTATTGAACAATCATTCAACAACGTCACTCTAAACCAGCAACATCATATTTCTAAAATCCTTTGGGGTAAAAATGAAAAAAGATTCAGTAGCGCTTCGCATTTTATTAATAGCAGCAATAACCATTTTATTGCTAATCCCGCTTTTGATGATACAATCTTTGATTACAGACAGGCAGCAGTACAGATTTGAAGCTGTTCAAGAGATAAGCAAAAGCTGGTCGGGAGCGCAAACAATTGCAGGACCAGTGATCACGGTTACTTATAGAGAGGAAAAAGAAAATAAAGAAGGAAAAAAATATCTTACAAAAAAAAGCTATCACTATTTACCGGAAAATTTGAAAATGGATGTTGACGTTACACCAGAGAAAAGATACCGGGGCATTTACGAGGTAATACTTTATAAATCAAAAATAAAAATGAGAGGAAATTTTAATCTTAAAAAATTAATCGAGCAGTTTTCAGATAAGAAAATAGAGCAGAGTTACATTTCTTTTAACATAAGTGATTTAAGAGGAATACAAAAAGATGCTGTGCTAAAATTAAACGATAAAAACTATAACCTAGTTTCAGGATTAAAGAATAAAATTTTTAAAAGTGGATTTTATTCCGATTTTGATTTGAGCAACGTGAATGTTTTACCTCATTTTGATATTGAATTGGAATTGAACGGAATGGAGAACCTGGATTTTATTCCTTTAGGAAAATTTACAGATGTTAATGTTAATTCGCCGTGGAATAATCCAAGTTTTGCGGGTGCATTTCTTCCAACCACTCGTGAAGTTACTGAAGATGGTTTTACAGCGCAGTGGAAGGTTAATTATTTTAACAGGTCTTATCCGCAGGAATGGAAAGGCAAAACTTATGATACCTTCCCAAGTGCTTTTGGAGTTAAGCTGTTAGTCCCCGTTGATGAATACCAGAAAACAATGCGAACATCAAAATATGGGTTGATGATAATAGCGCTTACATTCTTAAGCTTTTTTATGATTGAACTTTTCAGCAAAAAAGTTATTCACCCAATACAGTATCTGCTGGTTGGATTGGCACTGTTAATTTTTTATTCGATCCTTCTGGCGATTTCTGAATACATTCTTTTTCAGTTTTCTTATTTAATATCCAGTTTGCTGATAATTGCTCTCATTGGTTTTTATGTTAAAAGCATTTATAAAAGCAAACAGATTGCAACAATAATCACAGGAATGTTATTTATGTTTTATGGTTTTATGTATGTAATTCTTCAATTGCAGGATTATTCTTTGCTTCTCGGTACAATAGCACTGTTTATTATACTCGCGGCAATAATGTTCTTTACAAGAAAAATAAACTGGTTTGAAATATTCAAAGTAAAAACATGAGTATTTTAATATTAAAAGAGCAATAAATACTCTTGCTGTGCTCCAAAATAACTAAGATTTAACTTCCGGATTTTCGTTATTATTAATCGGCTGTATATATTTTATTATTCAATTCCGAACATAATAAATGAAAACTAAAACTAACTGGAAAAACCATTTTATAGAACTGGTTGTAGTCGTAATAGGTATTACAATTGCGTTTATGATGGAAAATTGGCGGCAGGAAGAAGCAAGCAGAGAGATTGAGCAGAAGTATTTGCAGAGTTTTAAAGATGATCTTCAGGGTGATGCAAATACACTTGATTCAGTAACCGTTTCAATTCAAAATAAGATCTATCTGTTAAGAAGTTTTATAGGTGACATAAAAAAAGGTGAGGTGAAAAAAGATAAATCTGAAGAGGTGATAAGCGATATGTTAAGCAACCTTAGCTTTTTCCCCAAGCAAGCAACCTACGAATCGATAAAAAATAGTGGTGGAATGAATATAATTTCGGATTATGAACTTAAAGAAGCTATAGTTTCTTATTACTCTTTAAACAATGAGCTAAGATTAAAAGAAAAGGTTTTTTTTGATTACCTGAGAAATTTTGTATTTCCCTTTGTTCATAAGAACCTCGATTTTTTAGCTGGGGGAAGAATTGTAAACAAGTCAGTCATAAAGAGTCATGAGTTCAGAAATATCGTTGCTGGTTACTATACTCTGGTGGGACAAAATCTGGGGATGTATAAAGATTATAAATCGGCAAATGAAGAGCTATTAAAATTACTAACCGAAGATGATGAATAATTAATTCTTGATTATCCATTGCTTTGCCTATGAGCGATCAAGTTCACGCATCAATTTTGAAACAGAATTCTTTGCACCGTGAGATAAAGATTCCAGGTAATGATCTTGTGTTAGAAATGAAATTTCCTTTGCCAATTCTGGGTGCTTTTTTGCAATCTTTAAGATAAATTTTAATGCATTAACTCTCACTGATGGTGCTTTATTTATACCTTCCCAAATATTCATACAATGATCGAGAAGAATGCTCTCATATTCTTCCGTTAACTCCATCTTTAAAAGAATTTTTAGCAGTTCCCTTTGATGCCCATCATCTTTAGTTTCTAATGTATCGGCTATATCCCCAATATATTTTTGAATTCGTTTATCATTCTCTTCCATACAGCTCCACAGCAACCATGCTGCACGCCAGGAATATGGCTGATTATCTGTAATAGCTAATTCAATTGCCTCCTCAAAAAACTCAGGATGAGAATGCATAAAGGAAATCATTTCATCTTTATACGAGTTAAGTAATTTATTTTCTAAGGTTGTCCCCAATTGATTACATCTTTAATTGTAAATTTCATTTACCCGGCATCTGCATTAATTCAGAAACTTCGAGCGATCCGCCTATCTCAAGGAAAGGACAGCCTCTAGCCATTGAGAGAGCCGCATCCATAGAATCTGCTCTAATAATAGTGAAACCGGACATTTTAGTTGAGCTTCCTGCGACAGCAGTTCCATCAGGTTTTACTGTGCGCGTGTCCTTAAACGGATTCATAGGACTAACAGCATTTTCGCCTATTGATGACAACCATTCCATATATTTTGCCATATGCTGCTTCCCCTCTTCCGGGCTTGATGGTTGATTACCTCCCAAATAAGTAATAACGTATTGAGGCATAACTTTCTCCTTTTTTGTAAAATGAATTTTACTGTAATGCAAGAAAGTATAGTTATTACTTAAACTATGCACCATTGTTAATTTAAGAACTTATAACTACCCGCCCAAACCAAATGCTGATAAAGTTGGCAAAGATGACTAATTGATGTTCATATTAACTGGGTTTATGATGTAAGCTTTTATTTTTTAGTTACAATTAAGTTTCTATAGCGGGCTAAAGTTGATGTATGCAGCCATAAAGCAATCTTACCCTCCAATTCTCCATGCTTTAAATCATTAACAATAAGACAAGGCTGTTCGGCATCATGTAAATATAATTTTGCTACTCTTCCAGCCACTTCAATTTTTAATTTAGTCCATACACCAGGCTCTAAGTCCACATAAGATTCATATAGACCAGGATAATCATTTCTTAGTTTATACCAGGGAAACTCAGGATGAGAAACATATTGGACAGAATGATTTCTTCGTAATTGATTGTCGGTTCGTGCATTCGTTGGTCTGAGATAAAAGCACTCATAACTGGAATAATTTGATTGATCAACGCGAAAGGCAATACCAACAAAACCACGCATTTGAGGATCTGCATTAGGGGCAGGTTCACCAGTTAATTCAACCTCAATGGTGCCATCTTCAAATAAAATTTCCGGGATAATGACAAGAGTTTCAACATTAATTTTACCTTCGGCTGCAGTGATTTGAATTCCCTCTTTACCATTATGTTCAACTTCAACTGCGTTGACATTAATTAATTCCAGACCCTCAGCAGATTTTAAAGAAAAAGTATTTACATTAGTGCTTTTAAGAGCTTGACCAAAAACACATCCGAATGCTATTGAAAAAAATAATACTGCTTTAATCATGATCTAAACACCTTATTTGTGTATTAAAACATAAAAACAAATAAACACAATCGCATAATCCTTTCTACCGAAAAGGGAAATGCTACTTATTTTACAGACTCCATATGAAACTTCTGATTAGTAGCTTTTTACAATTTTTAAAACTAATCCCTGTACTTAACATATATAATTTTCGATAAAGTGTAGCCGATGTAAATCCACAGGATAATATAGCAGGCCACAGTTGGCAGTATCCAAACAGAGCCCTTTATTGAAGCGGTGATTGTAAGCCCCAACCCAGCCAGGGTTAATACAAGTATTGGAATTTGCCGTTTTTTGGTTTTCGAATCGGTAGTATATTTTACATTGCAATCGGGGCATACTCGGTATGGTTTTAAACTATAATGTGACATCAAGCTTCTGGTTCGCATATTGCTTCCACATGCCGGGCAATTCATTTTAGGAGGCATAGTTTTACCTTTTTCACCTTGCTATTACTTATAACGCATGATAAATAATGTAAAAACTTATTACCACTTGACCAAGCCAAATTTTGATAATCCTGGCAGAGGCAGTGTTGATTTATTTGTTAAGTTCTACTCTCTGCTTAATGTTTGTAACAGGATTTCACTTTCAGTATCATTATTTAATATAATTTAATTTGGTGATTTGGTAGACGAAACTTTCATTACCAGTGTCGTCAGGACTTGTGCCAATGCGGATACCACCAATTTTTTCGACAGCCCGCTGAGAACGGATATTGTGGACACCTACCAGGAAGATGACACTGTTTGCATATTTAAATGCATGCTCAAGCATAAGTTGTTTCATTTCTTTGTTGTAAGTACCGCCCCAATAGGAGCGGGCCAAAAAGGTCCACCCAATTTCTACTTCCTTTTTATCAGCACTATATCCACTATATCTGGACGAACCAATGACTTTGTTATTTTTTAAATCGATAACTATCAGCGATCCGCCAGATTCCAGAGATTCGAGGAAAAACTTTTCAAAGATTTTTCTTTCGTAACGATTATTTTCCGGGTGTTGTTCCCAAATCAAAGGGTCTTTTGCTACTTCGTATAGTGCTTCAAAATCATTTTCTCTTAATGGTCTTAAGATTACCAGATCATTTTTTAATGTTGGTTGCAGATTCATTTATCTTAATTTATTCTTCCTTTTAAGTTTCAGCTTTTCATCGTTCCCCTTGGTTTCGCCGGTTGGTTCATATCCCAGTTTGCGATAAAATCCATATGCGCGAATGGCAGGATCGGGATCCGACCATAGCCAAATTTCATCGTGATCAAAGGACCACAACCATTCGTGAACTTTGTGCATCAGTGCTTTACCAATACCCCTTTTTTCGAATTCCGGGTAACAAGCAACCACAAGCACTTCTGCGGTTTTGCTGTCGGCCAAAGTGAAACCAACAGGTTTGCCTGATATTTCGCAAATCCATCCTTTGACAGTACCATCAAGCCACTCTGCAATGGACTCTGACGTTACTCCCACTTCAGCAAGATCTGACATGCTGAAATGGTTTTCTTTAGTAGATACACGGATATCGAGTATGTCCTTAATATCAGATTTATTAATTTTTCTAATAATCATCTTCTACAAAGTTAACCATTGGCAATACAGCTATTTAAATAAACTGTCGCTAACGTGCGTTTATATTTATCAACTTTAGATAACTCTATAGCCGATTGAATTTCTTCAACCGATTTTCCTTTCATTTTAACCCTAAATTTTAAAATTCTCTATAAATATACCAACTGAACTATCTGTCAGTTAATTCTAATAATTGATAAAATGTGCAATTGCTAATATAGTCCCAGCTAGCAAAGTTAGGAGCAGAAAAAGAGGCAACATAAATTTGAACCACTTCTCATAAGGAACTCCGGCAACACCAATTGAAGCCATAAGAACACCACTGGTAGGGATTATACTATTTGAAATGCCATCACCAAAAATAAAAGCTAAAACTGATGATTGACGCGATATACCTATAAGGTCAGATAGAGGAACAATTAAAGGCATCGTGACAAATGCCTGGCCGGAAGCAGATGGAATAAAAAAATTAAAAACAGATTGGAATATGAAAATACCCTCTAGCGCAAGCACTTGATTAAAATTTCCAAGTAATGCAGCAGTCTGAAAAAGAATTGTATCAAGAATCTGTCCTTCAACCATCACAACCTGTACTCCTCTGGCAAAGCCAACTATGAGTGCTGGTACAATCATAACCTCCAATCCAGCAATAAAAGCTTTCATAGATTCATCCCCTGACATTCTCCCTAAAAGTATAGTTATTAATCCAACAGTAAAAAATCCGCCTGTCATCTCAATCAATCCCCATCCCATAGTCTGCACAGCAAATAAGATAGCACCAAACAATGTAAAAGCTGTAACTGCAATCCAGATATGATTATTCCGTAATTGTAAATTCTCATTAAATGATGTTTCATTTTGTTCAACTGAATCATCAGACATGAGTGACTTAGAAGGGTTATTTTTTATTTTCTTTCCGTAATACAAGAGGAACAACAATCCAATTACAGAAAATAATACAAATGTGATGATTCTTAGACCAATACCACTCCCTAAGGGTAACTCAGCAACGGACTGCGCTATTTGCATATTAAATGGATTGGTTATTGCTGTTGTCCAGCCAATACCTGTGCCAACAATTAATATTGCGACGCCAAAAACTCTATCATATCCTAGTTGTTTGGAGATTATAATTAATACAGGTATTAGCGGAATGAATTCAGTTCCCATTCCAAGAAAAGTTGCTGCAAATGCAAACACAAAAAACAGCATACTGACAAGCAGAATAGGTGACTTGCTAAATTTCCTGAGTAACAGAGAAATAAAAACATCTATTGTTCCAGTTTGCTTTATAATATTTACTACAGCACCAATAATGAACACGAAAAAAATAAGCGCAGCAGCTTGGTTTAATCCTTTAGGAATAGCAGTGAAAACACCTAAAAGGCTTACCGGTGAAGAATATCCTTCTTTCTGATCTCCAAGAAGTATCCCTTTTACAGAATAATGTTTAGGAATCTCTTTATAACTACCAGGAAGAACAACCGTTTGTTCAACAGTCCCTTTCTTCTTTGTTACCCGTTCATAAGATCCTGAGGGAATAATATAAGTTAGAGTACTACAAAAAAGTATTATAGCTGAGATAAAAATAAACACATGAGGAATTTTAAAATTTTTCAATATTTGTACTTTCTATAATTGTTATCATGTAATTAAGAATTCAACGATAATAGAAAATTGTTTTTTCTATAAACGCGCGATCATAGTTCGTAATTATAATTGATAAGGCTATCAATTTTCAAATGATTTCCCTTAATTGATTTTGCTTTTATATCGCATTGATTCCAACTAGTTCGTTAAAGGGAAATTTGATTTCTGATTAGGGGGATGAATTTACAGTTTAAATTAAATAATTCAAAGATGTCATCTTATTGTGAAGACACATCTTTATTAATTGTGTTCATTGTTGCGGCGGAGTAGTATGCCAACTCAGTATTGTGGACAATCAATTTTTCTATCTCTCTAATAATCATCCTTTTTTCTCAACGTTAACCGTTACTATTCAAAACTCTGGTGGCAGAATAGTAACTATAAATCATAAATATTATTAGAACTATTCCGAAGATAGAGACAGCAAGATTAGTTTCAATTTTTTCATTTATTTCAAATAATATTCTTACAGAAGTTAGCAAAGCAACTACAAGTATTGTTGGAATTAAAATCCATCTTCTTTCAAGAGGTTTTCTGTCTGCAATTAACAACAGTATGCCCCAGGAAAAAGCAACAGCAGACATAAGACCCATCGGATATTCAATTTCGCTTAAACCCATTTCCTTAGGAAATAGTACTATAACAGAAACTACAAAGTCAGCGATTGCTGCAGTCCAGTAACTTATTCTTAATAGTATGATTTGCTTTCTCATAAATTTTTCTTTTGCTTATGTCTTTAGAGTGAAAGATTCTTTTATAAATTTTTCAACTTTCTTTATTATAATTTCTTCTTCATTATGAATTTTTAAATGTCTTCTGTATTTGCCCTTGCCCTCAAGATAATTATTCTCGTCTTTTAAAAGATATCCGAGGTCAAATTCAACTGATATATGATTTTTTCTTAAAAATAAGCCACAAAACATACGTTCGGGTATGGAATAAATAATTCCTCCATACATTATTTTCTCTTCAGAATGGGATGCAATTTTGCGAACCATTTTTCTTAATGACCGCATTATAATTACGAGCTCAGGATTAACTAATTCAAAGTCTTCTAGTAACTTCTCTATTTCTAAATTTTTTCTCATTTTATTTTCACAGCCATTACTT
>CBDUAV010000053.1:0-20021 GCA_965365225.1 uncultured Ignavibacteria bacterium
TTGTTTCTTTTACTTCAGCCATCGTTTAACCTTTTAATTTTATAATGATTTAATTTAAAACGGATCACCGGGTTCTGCAGTTGCAAAATCCGGAAAATTAATTTTCCAGCCCTGGTGATTTACTTTTATAAATATTCCTTTTTCTTCAAAATGTTTTGCCATTTCATTTGCGAGCTTTTCAGCATCCTGATATGAAATGAAAATATCTTTTTTCTCAAAAAAACTTCTTATTCCATATTGGAAATCCCTAAAAAAGAAATTTGAGTTATGAAATACAGGAAATTTCGCCTTTAAAAATTCCAAAAGCACTGAGTCATCATTTTTCAGCATTTCAAGGTTCTTCGATAATTTATATGTCATTTCTCCCTCTATCTAATTAATTTCTAACTATTATGAATAACATTTAATTATAAAATTTGAACAAGTGAAGTTTCGCTGAACACTTTATCTATCTTTTTTTGAATTTCAATTAACGGATCTTTTATTTTACAACAGTCGAAATGTGAACAATCTACCAGTGAACTATTTGGCTGCATGCAATCAACTAATTTATAATTAGATTCTACCGACTTAATAATGTCTATTACAGAAATTTCTATGGGATTTTTTGCTAGTGAAAATCCACCGTTCACACCTTTTGCTGAAAATGCAAGCTCGCTTTTTACCATGCTTTGCAATACTTTTGCAACCAATTGATATGGAATCTGGTAATTTTCAGAAATTTCCTTTGCGGTGGAAAATCCCGAAGAATTTTTCAGTGCCATATATTTGGCTGCCATTAGTGCATATTCTGCTTTTTTTGATAATTTTAACATACAAATAAGACTAATTTAGTCTGATATTAAACTAAATATTTTCAATTTTAAATGCAAGTGAGTGATAAATCAAAATCCTATAAAAGCGATAGAATTTTTTGCGAGATTAACAATCGGTGTGAAGTAAATTCCAAAAACGAGTACAGGAATTAAAAGAAGAATTAAAAGAAGCTTATTTCCAAATGAAACTCTAATAGGTTCAGTTTTAACTTCTTTTCTGACAAGATATAGGTTTTTAAGAACCCGAACATAATAGTAATATGCAACAACTGTGTTAAGCAATGCTATGATAGCCACTACAACCATATTTGCATCAATTAGTGCTAAGAAGAGATATAGCTTTGCTATAAAACCGGCTGTGGGCGGTAGCCCAGCTAGGGAAAGAAGAAATATTGCAAGCGCAACACCCAAAAATGAAACCGATGAACCTAATCCCTTATAGTCATCAATATCTTCACTTCCAATTTTGTTTGCAATTAGCATAACAACAAAGAACGCACCCAAATTCATAAAAAGGTAGATTGAAAAATAAATCAACACTGCAACTAATCCTTCATTTGATAGCACAGCAACTGCAAGCAGTAAATAGCCTGCATGTGCAATACTGGAATAAGCCAGCATTCGTTTTAGGTTGTCCTGCCATAGTGCAGCAAAATTTCCAAGTGTCATTGTCAAAATAGATAGTAAAACCAATAAGCTTTGCCAGTCAATTATTGTCAGTAAATTCCAGTAACCGCTTTCGGTTATACTTTCAAAGAATGTTATTTTGATAAACCTGACAAGCAAAGCAAATCCTGCGGCTTTACTTGCAACGGAAAGGAAAGCAGTAATTGTAATAGGAGCACCTTCATAAACATCTGGAGTCCAGAAATGGAAGGGAGCAATAGAAATCTTGAATCCAATTCCACCTAATACCATAACTCCCGCAAAAATAAAAGTAAAACCCCCTAATTGTGCACTTTGCAGAATTGAGTTGATGGTATAAAGGTTAGTTGAACCGGTTAATCCATAAATAATTGAAATACCAAAAAGCATTACTCCAGAAGCAACGCCGCCGTAAATGACATACTTCAAAGATGCCTCAGAATCACGTTCAACTGTTTTAACAAAACCTGCTAATATATAAGAAGATAGAGAAAGTAGCTCAATTGATAGATAAATAAGTATTAAATCAGTGGCAGATGAAATGAGAAACATTCCAAGTACCATTCCTAAAATCAAAGTGTAGTATTCGCCCTGGCGGTCTTCACACCCGATAATTTCACTGGAAGAAACAGAAAACAGGATTATAAAAATGGATGAAAGAACTATAATTAGTTTAAAGAATGCTCCGAAAGCATCAGCAGTGAGCAGATTAAAAGCAAAACCGTTTAGTGTAAATTGTTCAATTACAAAAAAACCGGTTGCGAGTAATCCAATTATAGAAATAACAGGAAGTGCTTTTTTGTTCTTTTGAAATATTAAATCAAATAGAACAACAATAACTAAAAGAATCGAAACAGCAATTTCTGGTTTCAGGAATTGAAGGCTTATATTTAATGATTCGAAATTCAATTTAAATCTGTATTAATTTTTATTAACCGCCCAAAGAGCTGAAAAACAACTGTGAATCCTGCATAAATTTAACCATAGTATTTACTGAGGAATTCATTATATCCAACATTGCTGAGGGATAAACTCCTAAGAAAATTATGATCAAGGTTAAAGGAATAAACATTAAGTATTCTCTTCCGTCCAAATCTTTCAATCCCGACCATTTTTCTTTTAAAGTGCCCAGGTAAACTCGCTGAAGAGTCCATAGCATATAGCCGGCACCTAATAAAATTCCCAGAGTTGAAATTATTGTAATTGTTCTAATTACATCGTAACTAAATGCACCTAGGAAAACGAAGACTTCTGAAATAAATCCGCTTAATCCGGGCAAACCGATTGCAGCAAAGAAGGCTACCGTAACAAATCCTGTATAGACTGGCATCTGGGTAGCAAGCCCGCCAAAATCATCGAGCATCCTGGTATGAGTACGATCGTAAATAACTCCCACAATTAAAAAGAGCATTGCAGTAATAGTTCCGTGATTGAACATTTGAAGTATTGCTCCCGAAATACCCATGGTGTTAAGCGCAGCCATTCCAAGTAAACAGTAACCCATGTGTGAAATTGAAGAGTATGCAATTAGTTTCTTGAAGTCTTTCTGTGCCATTGCACTTAGTGCACCGTAAATAATATTGATCATTCCAAATAATCCGATGTACCATGCAAGCTGCTGTGTTAATTCCGGGAAAATCGGATAATTGAAACGGAGAATTCCATATATACCCATTTTTAGCAACACCCCCGCAAGTATAACACTAATTGGAGTTGGTGCTTCAACGTGTGCATCAGGCAGCCAGGTGTGGAACGGGAACATCGGTATTTTGATTGCAAATCCTGCGAACAATCCAATGAAAGCTAGAAATCTCCAGTTGTCTGGATTAAGTGGAGAAAGAATTCCATCGGTAGTGTAATTAGCTGTATTCATCATTTCAAGAATATTGAAAGTGAACACCTTTGAACCATCTGCCAGCACTTCAGTAGTGCTGAAATATAATCCAATCATAACAAGCAGAATAAAAATACTTCCGAGCAAAGTATAGAGAAAGAACTTAATAGCTGCATATTCTCTTCGCGGACCGCCCCAAACTCCAATAAGAAAATACATTGGCAGAAGCATAATTTCCCAGAACACAAAGAAGAGGAAGAAATCCAACGAAACAAAAACACCCATCATTCCTGTATCAAGCAAAAGGAACAACGCGAAATAACCTTTTAACTGTTTATCAATCGTCCAGGAAGAAAGTGTTGCAATGAAAGTAACAATAGCAGTTAAAAGAACTAGCGGAGTGCTAAGTCCATCGACTCCCATAAAGTAATCAATCTTAATTGTTCCAATCCAGGGAAAGTCGTGAATTTCAATCCATCGAAATACTTCAACAAACTGAAATGAACTTGCATCATTAATTCCACCAAGCGAGTAGTTGTAATTACCCATTAAAAATAAAGCAAGAATCACCTGAATTCCAGTTGCTATTAAAGCAGTATATTTTATGCCTTTACTATTCTCTTTCTTTAGGAATAGAATAACAACCATTCCGAGCACCGGAATGAAAGTTAAGAACGTTAGTATTGGAAAATTCATTTATCTACCCAATAATTTCAAAAACTTAAAAAGATTTAAATAAGAATAACAAAATCACTAATGAGAAAATTACCATTATTATATATGTCTGAACTTTTCCCGTTTGGAACTTGCTAAAAACTGCTCCAATAAAACCACTTAGTCCGGCAGTGAAATTGACCAATCCATCAATGACCTTATCATCAAACCAGCCGATAGACTTTGAGAGTGCTTTTGTGATAGTTGCACTGCCATCTACAATTCCATCAATTACTTTTAAATCGAACCATGCGACTGCTTTGCTTAAACCAATAGTTCCAGCTACAAAAGTTTTGTCATAGAGTTCATCGAAATACCATTTGTTATACGAAAACTTATACAAAGGTTTTAATTTTTCTGCAAGGACATCAGCACTAATTTTCTTCCATTGGTAGATAACAAATGCAAGCAATATTCCTAAAACGGCCATAGCAATTGAGAGTATTACCGCACTGGTGTGAACATGATGTAATGCTGAAGTATATGTTTCCGAATACATTATTCTGTGTTCACCCGGAGGAGTTATCACAGAAGTTATATCACTCTGCATAAATCCGAATCTTAAATTTTCCGGTGTATGAAGTTCGGGATTTTTTATCCATTCGGTATACATCCATCCAGCTTCAGGATCCATTGGATTTGGAGTATACCATATAAAGAAGGAAAGGATTGATAAAACAATAAGTGGCATTACCATTATAAAACTTGATTCGTGGGCGTGTTCATATTTTTCTTTGTTTCGGGGTTTGCCATGGAAAGTTAGGATAATTAATCTGAACATATAAAATGCCGTCATCATTGCAACAAGAAAACCTACGAAGGGGAAAAACCAATGGCCTGTTAACGATGCGAAGGCATACGAGCCTGCTAGAATTCCGTCTTTACTTAGAAATCCTGATGTAAGAGGGATACCTGAGATTGCAATTGCAGAGACTAAAAATGCCGCATACGTAATCGGCATTTTCTTTCTAAGTCCACCCATGTTTTGTATATCCTGCTCATGATGCATTGCATGAATTACAGAACCGGAGCCTAAAAACAAACAAGCTTTAAAAAATGCGTGTGTGATTAGATGGAAAAATGCAAACTTATAAGCGCCAACTCCTAATGCCATTATCATATAACCAAGTTGAGAAACTGTCGAATAAGCAAGTACTCTTTTAATATCGTTTTGTGTTAATGCTATTGTTGCCGGAATAAGTGCAGACAGTGCTCCAATAGTTGCGATTACCAGCATTGCATCTGCTGTGAGTATTCCAAAAATCCTTACAACGAGATAAACACCTGCCGCTACCATTGTTGCAGCATGGATTAATGCACTAACTGGTGTGGGACCTTCCATGGCATCAGGCAGCCAAACGTGAAGAGGGAACTGAGCTGATTTTCCAACAGCACCACAAAATATAAAAATACCTGTTATTGTTAATCCAAATTCACTGTTAAGTGGAAGATTTCCCTGCGAGATTTGTGAAAAGATTTCTACAAATGAAAATGTATTGTAACTTAAAAATAAAATCAACAATCCGAGTAAAAATCCTAAATCACCAATCCTGTTAACTATAAATGCTTTCTTTCCGGCATCGGAAGCAGATTTCTTTTCAAACCAAAAACCAATTAAGAGATAAGATGAAACACCGACAAGCTCCCAAAAAATATACATCATTAGGATGTTGTGTGTGAGAACAATACCGGCCATCGAAAAAGTAAATAAACCAAGATATGCAAAATATCTGTTGTACCGAATGTCGCCTTTCATATAGTCAATTGAGAAAAAGTGCACAAGAAAGCTGATTAGAAAGACAACAAAAATCATTAATGCACTTATGTCATCGATAAGCAATCCAAGGAAAATTTGTATTTGACCGATAATAGGAACATTACCCATATCAATCCACATAAATTCTGAACTGATACTAACATTGTTGAAAGTAGTAACCTTTACAATGAGCAGCACTATTGAAAGAACAAGCCCGGCAAGCATTACAAAATTTTCAAAAAGAAATATTTTTGCTATTTTTTTTCCTAGTAATAGCGTTATAATAAATCCAAGTAACGGAAGGAAAAGAATTACAACTGCAATATTTATCAGTAATGATTCGTTCATTCTGCTAATCTCTTAAAGTATCTAGTTCATCTACGTTTACGTTTACAAAAGTTTTATAAACATTTAGAACAATAGCTAAAGCTACCGCTGCTTCAGCAGCTGCAAGAACGATTACAAAAAGTGCTATCAACTGTCCCTGCAATCCAAAATTTCCGAATCTTGAGAACGCAATAAAGTTTATGTTGGAAGCGTTGAGTATAAGCTCAATACCCATTAGTACCATTACAGCGTTTTTACGTGTAACAATACCGTAAATGCCAAGGCAGAATAAAATTGAGCTAACAACTAAAAAATGTGTTAAAGTTACTTCCATAAAAATTTTATTTTCTCGCCATTGATGCGGCGCCGATTAAGGCAACCAATAAAAGAATTCCAAGCAATTCAAATATTAAAACATATTCGGTCAGCAGCATTTCGCCTAATGTTGATAGTGTCGCAACTGGCATCGGTGAATCTACAACTGCCCACTCGGTATTAAATATTACAGCACCAACAATTCCCGTAAACAAACCTACCCCTATTGCTGCAGGAAGTGTATGGACTGTTCCGGTTTTGATATCAACTTGTGTAATTTTATTTGTAATCATAACACCGAAAATTAAAAGAATTAAAATACCGCCCACATAAACAATCAACTGGACGATTGCGACAAAATCTGCTCCGAGCAAAACATAAATTCCAGTAACGCCAAAAAATGTAAAGAGTAAATAAAAAGCAGCGTGAACAATATTCCGGCTTGTAACAACAAAAAAAGCAGAAAGCACGGTAATTGCTGCAAACAAATAAAATATTAAATCATAAAGATCCATGCTTAATCAATTTCCTTTTTATCATCAGTTGGTTTATCGTGTTTAGTTTCTGGTTTTTCTTTTTGAGCTGCAGCTTTTTCCTCGGCAGCTTTTTTAGCAGCAGCTGCTTTTTCAGCTTCTTTCTTTACCTGGAATTCTTCGAAGTTTTTCTTTTTAATTTCTTTTTCTTCTTGAGTTAACGTAACAAAATCGTATAACAGACTGTCTCTTTCAAATTCAGAAAATTCATATACATCGGTCATATAAATACAATCGGTAGGACAGGGCGGTACGCAAAGTTCACAATAGCAGCACTTTGCAAAATCAATATCGAATTTGGTTACCCATAAAGCTTTCTTTTTACCGTTTGATGTTTTACCTAAATCTTCGCCGGGGATTGATTTTACGGTTTCAATATCTATGCATGAAACCGGACACGCACGAGAACATTGGTCGCATCCTATGCAATCATCCATATTAACATATAGTCTGTTACGTTCTCTTTCCGGAAGTTGAGGTCTTACGGAAGGATATTGAATAGTAACTGCAGGAACAAAAATATGCCTGAACGTTACTTTCATTCCGATAAGAATAGTAAAGAGTCCTTCCCAGAATTTTAAGAAATAATCTCTCATATCAACGAAATCAACCCTGCAAGTAATAGAATTACAAATGAAATAGGTATTAAATATTTCCAGCAAAATGCCATTAGTTGGTCAACTCTGAAGCGCGGCAAAGTCCATCTTAGCCACATTTGGACAAAGACAAAAAATAAACCTTTTGCAGTAAACCAGAAAAATTGTTCAATCGGAACAAGCCAATCCAGACCAAGCGTGTTGCCTAAATAACCAAATGGAGATTGATAGCCGCCAAAAAATATTATTGCAACAATTGCAGAAACAGCAAACATATTTGCATACTCAGCGAGAAAGAACATTGCGAATTTCATTCCTGAATATTCAGTGTGGTAGCCGGAGACAAGTTCCGACTCTGCTTCAGGAATATCGAATGGAGTTCTATTCACTTCTGCAAGCGTGCTAATGTATATAACAAGACACCCAATTAACATCAGCGGTAAATATAGGAATTTTTGCAGGCCCTCTGCCGGACCGCCGAATATCATCCAGTTCCAGAAAAATGATGTTTGAAGTTCACTAAGCGTGTAAAGGCTAAGCGTTCCTGTAATCATGATAATCGTAAGTATGATTAGGAGTGTTGGAATTTCGTAGCTGATAATCTGTGCAGCAGAACGCATTGCACCTAGGAGCGAATATTTATTATTCGATGCCCAGCCTGCCATTAAGATTCCGGCTACAACTAAACCAGTTACTGCAACAATATATATTATACCGAGCTGAATTTGCGAGCCTATAAATATGCTTGAAAATGGAATTGCAGCAAAAGCAGCATAGCTTCCGGCAAAAACTAATAGTGGAGCAAAATTAAAAAGCTTTTTATCCACTGCAGATGGAACAAGATCTTCTTTTTGAATAAGTTTAATTATGTCTGCAATTGTTTGAAGAATTCCATGGTAACCCACACGCATTGGACCTAAACGGTCCTGCATGTGAGCACTAACTTTTCTTTCTGCTAACACAGCAAATAGTGCAAATGGTAATATGAAGGCAAACAATGGGAGTAAACTCACTACAAACATAGAAAGTATAGGGCTGCCGGTTAAATTATATAACCAATCGTAAATCATCTATCAATTTCCCCTAAAACAATATCTATACTTCCAAGAATTGCAACTACATCAGCAACCATCCAGCCTTTGCACAGTTCAGGAAAAACCTGCATTGTAACAAACGAAGGTGCGCGCACTTTTACTCTTGCAGGATTTAAAGATCCATTGCTCATAATAAAATATCCCAATTCACCCCTTGGATTTTCAACCCTTGTGTAAATTTGTCCTTCGGGCGGTTTTATTCTTTTCGGAATAGCTGAGCTAACATCACCATCTGGAATTTGATCAATTGCTTGCTCAATTATTTTTAAGCTTTCTTCCATTTCTCTTACACGTATAAAATATCTGTCCCAGCAATCACCAGTTTTTCCTTTTTCGCCGGAACCAACAGGAATTTCATAATCGAATTTGTTATAAACTGAATATGGATCATCTTTTCGCAAATCCCATTTCATTCCACTTGCACGCAGGTTTGGACCTGTTACACCATAATTAATTGCAGTATCAACTGGCAGCACACCAACATTAGCCGTTCTTTCTATAAAAATTGCATTATAAGAAAGAAGTTCGTTAAGTTCTTTTAAGTTGGGTTTAAAATCTTTTATAAATTCTTTTGTCAGTCTTATAAAATCAGGATGAAGATCGTGAGAAACGCCGCCAATCCATATATAATTATAAAGTAGCCGCGCACCGCAGGTAATTTCAAACAAATGAAGAATTCTTTCTCTATCTCTAAAGCAGAAAAGAAAAGGAGTGAAAGCTCCAATATCTGCACCGTAAGTTCCAAGGGCAACTAGGTGAGAAGCAATCCTCTGAAGCTCGCCCATAATAACTCTAATATATTCTACTCGTTCTGGAACTTCAATTCCCATCAATCTTTCCATTGCAAGTGCATATCCAAACTCATTGTACATTGAAGCAAGGTAATCCATTCTATCGGTGTAAGGAATTACCTGCGGATATGTCATAGCTTCGGAGTGTTTTTCAAAACATCGGTGTAAATATCCAATATGCGGGATCACGTCACTGATTATCTCTCCATCCAGCTTTAGTTCCAAGCGCAGCACACCATGCGTTGATGGATGCTGAGGACCCATATTCAATACCATTTCTTCAGTTTTCAGTGCCATCGTTACTCTTTAATAAGGAACTTTCATGCCCTGATAAAATTCAGGATTTTGATAATCTTTTCTTAACGGGTAGCCGTGCTCCCAATCATAAGGCATAAGTATTCTTCTTAAATCAGGATGATTGAGGAATACAATTCCATACATATCGTAAGCTTCACGTTCGTGCCAATCTGCGCATTTCCATACTTCAGTTACTGTTGCTACTTCCGGTTTTTCTCTATCAGTAAAGACTTTTAATGTTAATTTGTGTTTTAGTTTTGTTGATTCGATATGATACCAAACACTAAGATTTCCACCTTTAATTATTTCGTTTCCATTTTCATCTTTTACTTTTTCACCATTTGCATCATCCACTCCGGATAAATTCATAAGTGAATCAAAAAGCAAATCTGAATTGTCCCTTAAAAACATACATATCTTATCAACTTCAAGTGGAGCTGCTATAATAATTGGATCTATAGGTTTATCTGTTATCAATTCAATAATTGAATCACTAAATTTCTCTTTCAGAATACTAAATAATTCTTCTACAGTTTTCATGCGCTCTTTTTAATCATTGACTCGTTTCTTACTTTCTCCTGAAGCTTCATTAAACCTTCTAATAAAGCTTCTGGTCTTGGCGGACAGCCTGGAACGTAAACATCAACTGGAATAACTCTATCTACTCCTTTGAGAACATGATAACCGTGTTCCCAGTATGGACCGCCGCAATTTGCACAGCTTCCCATAGAAATAACGTACTTCGGATCGGGCATTTGCTCATAAAGCCGTTTAATTCTTGTTGCCATTTTTAACGTAACTGTTCCGGAAATTATTATAATATCAGATTGCCGTGGTGAAGGGCGGGGTATAACACCAAACCTATCAAAATCATAATGCGAAGCTGAAGTAGCCATCATTTCAATAGCACAACAAGCAAGCCCAAATCCAACCTGCCAGAGAGATGAAAGCCTAGCCCAATTGAACAGGTCTTCTGTTTTCGCTATTACAATGTTCCCTTCAGAAAATTCTTTGTCTAAAATTCCCATAAATTTATTCTGTTAAAGTAAGCTCCTTTTCAGTTTCGGCAGGAGGTGAAGTTTTATTTAACACGGCTTCCCGAATTTTTGGTCTTGCCCATTCCAGATCTCCTTTTCGCCATTCGTAAGCCATACCAACTCCTAAAAGAACCAAAAATATTGCACCCAACAAGTAACCAGCAAATCCAAACTGTTGGTAAACTAAAGCCCACGGAATTAACAATACAACTTCTACATCAAAAATTAAAAAGATAAGTGCAACAACATAAAAACGTATATTAAATTTAACCCATGGTGAGCCTTCTGGATTTTCGCCGCATTCATAAGTAGTTAGTTTTTCTTTTGTGGGTCTTTTGGGTCTGATGAGCCTGGCAACAAATAAAGCAATAACAACAAATATTATTGCTGTTAAGAAGAATACAAAGATCTTACCGAATTCAGTTAGCATTAATTTCAAAAAATTTAATACGAAACTTAATACTACCTCATAGTAATGTCAAGAAACTTTTAACTTAAACAATCATTCTTATATCAAATTGATTATAAATATCAATAGCTATATATTTTCTTCTCAAAAATAAGTGAGTGTGAGGGTAATCTTTTCTATATTTGATTTATTGAATTTTTAATATCTTCAACACCAACTCATAGGAATTTGATTGCATTATCCTTGGAACAAATGAATCTCGTAAAAATTTATATAGTACAAAGCCTTACAACTGCTTCAAATAATTTAAGGTTAAATTCTCAGCAAATTGAGGTTGTTGGACTGCTTCGCGAAACAGTAATGAAATCTGAAAATCTCGGTGAAACACTTTTCAAAATGAAAAAATCTACAGTGCTCGCCAAGCTTGCAATCAGGTTAAACGAGGTATATACTTTTTTAACTCAGGGCAAAATAGATTTTTTAAAAATTTCGGAGCAATTTAGAGAACACAGCAGATATTTAATCAGAGATTTGAACCAGTTTTTAGAGAATGTTACCCCAATGGAATACAACAATGCCATAAATCAAATATATGGAGTTGAGACAGATGAAATTAATGTGGAATTAATAAATCGTGAACTAAATGATGATGCTTTACTCATTAATGAAAGCAATGCACTTAAAGAAGAACTAATTATGCAGGATGATTCTGATGACAGTGAATCATTTCACAATTTTGAAAAGCAGATACTTGAACCTATAAAAGGAGTTGATCATTTCTTAAAAAGATTACATACCGGAAAAGTTGACAAAGAAGAATTAAATAAGTACTCCGCAATTATGGAAAAACACTTACTTTTAGCCAGTTCGAGAGGCTTTGGAATAATTTCGGACATGCATAAAATTCTATTCTCATCCTTTGAAGAAATAAAATCCGGCAGCTTAACTGTTAATAAAAATGTAATCGAATCCCTCCGCGCTTGTTTAATTGTAATAGCTGCTGTTGTAAAAGGTAAAGAGTTAGATATATCTGATTATCTGAACAAGGCTGAAGAGTTTGGTAAACAATATTTTGAAAGTAAAAACCAGGTTTTGGACAAATGAAATTATATGCTGTAATAATGGCTGGTGGTGTCGGCTCAAGGTTTTGGCCACGAAGCAAAAAGAAGACACCAAAACAGCTTTTAAAAATTTTCGGTGAAAGAACTATGATTCAGGATACAGTGGAACGAATTTCAGAGTTAGTTCCTATTACTAACATTCTAATCGTTACAAATAAGGAACAAAAAGAAGGCATAATGAACCAGCTTCCTGAATTACCAGAAGATAATATATTGGTTGAACCTTTTGGAAGAAACACAGCAGCGTGTATTGGTTTGGCTTCTGTTTTAATTCAGAGCAAAGATCCCGATGCAATTACTTTTGTTTTACCGGCAGACCATGTAATTCAGGATAACAGAGAGTTTATTAATACACTAAATACTGCCGCAAACTTTTCAGATAAAAAATCCGCGCTAATTACTATTGGTATCGAACCAAAAAGACCGGAAACCGGTTATGGTTACATTCAAGTTGATGATCGAGCAGTGGAAATGAATGTTTGCAAAGTTTACACTTTTGCAGAAAAGCCTAACTATTCAACCGCGGTAAGATTTATTGAAAGTGGTGATTTTTATTGGAACAGTGGAATGTTCATCTGGAAAGTAGAAACCATTCTTGGTGAAATCAAAAATCATATGCCCGATCTTTATGATGGGCTTATTTTAATTAAAGATAATATCGGTTCTCCAGAGTACGAAAGTACACTTAACAATGTTTATGGACAATTAAGAAATATTTCTATTGATTACGGATTAATGGAAAAATCGGATAAGGTATATTTAGTTAAAGGTAATTTTTCTTGGAGTGATGTTGGTAGCTGGGAAGCTGTATACCAGCTTGGTGAAAAAGATGAAGAGGGTAATGTTAAAGTTGGAAGCACTTATCTGGATATGGTGCACGATTCTTATATTTATTCTCCTGAAAGATTTACAGCAGTAATTGGGCTGGATAATATAGTAGTTATAAATAGCGAAGACGCACTGCTTGTTTGTAAAATGGATAAATCGCAGGATGTAAAAAAAATAATTGACTATTTAAAGCTGAATAAGTTTAATGATCATATTTAAGCTTTAAATTTTTTACTTAAAACTCTAATTATGAAAAAGCTGATCACAGAGGAAGATGTAAAGGCAATTGAAAAAAATGGCAGCAATTTTATAGTAAAAAGTGATGACTGTATTATTACACCTCTAGCACTTGATAGAATCCGTAGTAGTAAAATAACAGTTATTGATAAGAATACTGAGAATTCTGAGCAATACTATTCTTCAAATCATAAATCATCAACTAAAAAAAGAATTGCAATTGGCGCGGATCACACGGGTTTTAGGACAAAAAATATTTTAATTAAATACTTAAGTGAAAAAGGTTATAAAATGCAGGACTTCGGAACATTTGATGAAAAATCATGCGACTATCCGGATTTCGCAAAACTTGTTGCAACAAGTGTATCACTTGAAGAAAACGATTTTGGAATTTTAATTGATGCTACAGGAATTCCATCCGCTATAACAGCAAATAAAATAAAAAGTATTCGTGCAGCAACATGTTACAATTCTTTTTCTGCCAAAAGTTCTAGATCGCATAACAACGCAAATGTTTTAGTAGTTGGAGCTAAAAGTCTTGGGGAAGAAACCCTAAAATTAATTGTTGATGAATGGCTTACTACAGAATTTGAAGGTGGGCGACATCAAAAAAGATTGGATAAGATTTCTGAAATTGAAAATATATAATTATACATTAATTTAATTGAGTTAGTTTGAAGATAATTGAAGCACCAATAAAAGAGCATATTGAATTAGATCATAATATTTACCTTCTAAAGTTTTTCGCCCCTGAAATAACTTCAATAATTAAACCCGGACAATTTTTAAATGTTAGAGTATCCGATAGTATTTATCCATTGTTAAGAAGACCGTTTAGTGTTTGTGATGTTGATGGCGACCATCTCTATTTAATGTTTAACATTATGGGGCAGGGAACAAATATGCTTGCAAACAAACCTTTAGAATCTACTATTAATATTTTAGGACCATTGGGCAATGGATTCAATTTAAATGGAAATTACCACACAGCAGTAATTGTAGCCGGGGGATTAGGTGCGGCTCCGTTTCCGTTTTTTACAAGGTCAATAAATGACAAAAAAGAAATTCTTACTTTTATTGGTGGAAGAACTTATCACGATGTTATTAAATACGGAATGAGAAACATTAGAGTTGCAACTGATGACGGATCGGAAGGGTTTAAAGGAAATGTAGTGCAATTACTAAATGAAAATCTCCAAGCGTTAAATTCAAAAAATGTAAAATTCTTTGCTTGTGGGCCTACCCCAATGCTTAAGGCTCTAAAAACTTTTTGTATCGAAAACAATTTTGAATGCGAAGCTTCAACAGAATGTGCAATGGCTTGTGGTTTTGGAATTTGCCAGGGCTGCCCTATCGAATCAACCCAAAATTCTGAAAAATATCTTCTTGTTTGTAAAGATGGTCCTGTGTTTAACATTAAAGATGTTGTAATATGAGTACTGTTGATCTCTCAGTTCAAATAGGTTCACTAAAGCTTAGAAATCCGATAATGCTGGCATCCGGAACAGTTGGTTACGGAAATGAAATATCAGAATTTACAGATTTAAATAAACTGGGAGCTATAGTAACAAAATCTCTTAGTCTAAAACCGCGAAAAGGAAATCCTCCGCAGAGGATTACAGAAACCCCAGCTGGGATGTTAAATGCAATCGGATTGTCGAACGTTGGAGTAGAAGTTTTTCTAAAAGAAAAAATTCCTTTTCTTAAAAAATTTGATGTGCCGCTAATCTGTAATATAGCTGCAAGTTCAATTGAAGAATACGTTGAGTGCACTGAAATTCTAGCCGAAGAAGAAACAATTAAAGCATTCGAAATAAATGTTTCTTGCCCTAACGTTAGTGAAGGTGGATTAGAATTTGGAAATGATGTGAGTACAGTGGGCAGAATAACAGAAAATGTTAGAGCCGTAACTTCAAAACCGATAATAATAAAACTATCTCCAAACGTATCCTACATTTACACATTCGCCAAGGCTGCTAAGGAAAACGGTGCTGACGCGGTTTCTGCAATTAACACTTTAGTTGGAACTTCATTTAATATTGTTACACGTAAACCTAAAATTAAAAATATAACAGGCGGACTTTCTGGACCTGCAATAAAACCTGTTGCACTAGCAAAAGTATTGGAAATTTCCAGAAAGGTTGATATTCCTATAATTGGAATCGGTGGAATTATGGAATGGAAAGATGTAATTGAATTTATGATTGCCGGTTCAACTGCCGTGCAAATTGGCACTTTAAATTTTATTGATCCATCTGCCCCTGAGAAAATTATAAATCAACTAGAAGACTATTGCAGTAAAGCAGACATTTCAAAAATTTCATCATTAACTGCATCGTATATTTTAGAATAATATGGATGTTGACTCATCATTAAAAAAATTGTTCTCTCTTCACAACTTTGGGATTAAACTTGGTTTGGAGAACACCACTAACTTTCTTAACCATATTGGCAATCCTCAAAATGTTTTAAAAACCATTCATGTTGCTGGTTCAAATGGTAAAGGAAGTACCGCGTCATTTATTGCAAGCATCTTGCAAGAGTTTGGATACAAAACAGGACTATACACATCGCCGCATTTTATCAAGTTCAACGAAAGAATACAAATAAACGGATTACAGATAGGCGATGATTATATAGCAAATTTTGTAACAGAGAACGAAAACTATATCGATAAAAATGAACTTACTTTTTTTGAAGTCACAACGGCCCTTGCTTTTAAATATTTTTTAGAAAGCGGAACTGATTATTGCATAATTGAAACCGGCTTGGGCGGTAGACTCGACGCAACAAATGTTTTAAACCCACTTGCAGTAGTGATTACAACAATAAGTTTAGAACATACAAATGTTTTGGGTAACACTCTGAAACAAATTGCTTTTGAAAAAGCTGCAATAATAAAACCAAATTCAAAAGTTTTTACAGGTTATTTAGAACCTGAAGCTGCATTAGTCATTGAAGAAAAATGCAACAAAACAAACAGTGAACTTTTTCAATTAAAAAACTTTTTCCCGGATGGATCTACTCTTAAGATTGAATGTAATGAAATTCATTTTGAAAGCATTGAACTGCCCTTGAAAGGAAAATATCAAAAAAATAATGCTGCACTAGCCTTATTAACAGTCTCAAAAACTTTTGGATTAAATGATGTAATCAAATTTATAGAAGGAATTAAAAACGTTTCTAAAAATACCTGTATTCAGGGCAGATATGAATGTTTTCACGAAAATCCTGCCATTATTTTTGACTCAGCGCATAATAGTGAGAGTATAGAAAATTTTTTAACTGTTTTTGAAAAGGAATCGATTCATTGCCGAAGAAAAGTTTTACTATTTGGTGCAATGAGGGATAAAGCATTAGGGCAAATGCTGCAAACATTAAAATCCTATTTTGATGAAATTGTTTTAACTGAAATTGATTACGAGCGTTCGGCTAAAATGAATGATCTTCTTCAAATCTGTAAGCAAAATAATATTAATGCTATTCAAACAAATGATCCGGCAAATTTCGTACGGAATTTTATAACAAGGGATAAAAGTGAGTGTCTTGTAGTACTGGGTAGCATATATCTTGTTGGGGAAGTAAAAAGTAAACTCCTTGTTGAAGTTACTTGACATTTAAGTTTTTAAGATTTATGTTTCGATAGGCCTCAAAATCCTATCATAATAAACAAAAAGTTATCGTTAATAATTTATTCCCCGTATTTCTGTTCCGGTAAAACTGGTTTTAGAAGTAAAAATAAATGAATTACACATCTAATAATGCACAACTAATATTCAGGGTTAAATCATGCCAATGGACATATCAGAACTAAAATCAAAGAAAATTGTTGAGCTTAACGAAATTGCTAAAGATTTAGGCATTGCCGATTACAGCGATCTTCGAAAGCAGGAATTAATATTTAAAATATTGGAAGCTCAAACTGCCAAGGATGGTTTAAGCTTTTCAAGAGGTGTACTTGAAGTACTACCCGATGGGTACGGTTTTCTTCGTTCATCGGATTACAATTATCTTCCTTCACCGGATGATATTTATGTATCGCCATCCCAAATTAAAAAGTTTAGTTTAAGAACAGGTGATTTTGTAAGTGGACAGGTGAGACCACCGAAAGAAGGTGAAAGATTCTTTGCTTTACTCAGGGTTGAAGCTGTAAATGGACTTGCACCTGAAGGTATTAGAGAAAGAACTCTTTTTGATAACCTTGTCCCGGTATATCCAACAAAGAAGGTTAATCTTGAATCAGCTCCGGGAGAATATTCAATGAGAGTGATGGATATGCTTGCACCCATTGGTAAAGGACAGCGTGGTTTAATTGTTTCTCCTCCAAAAAGTGGAAAAACAATTCTTCTGCAAAAAATAGCAAACTCTATTACACGTAATCATCCCGAAATTAAGCTTATAGTTCTGCTTATTGATGAAAGACCTGAAGAAGTTACTGATATGGAACGTTCAGTTCAGGGGGAAGTTATTAGTTCTACTTTTGATGAACCCGCTGATAGACATGTGCAGGTTGCAGATATGGTAATTGAAAAAGCAAAAAGAATGGTTGAAGCCAGTGAGCATGTAGTAATTCTTTTGGATAGTATTACACGGCTTGCAAGGGCGCATAATATTGTTGTTCCGCACAGTGGTAGAATCTTATCAGGTGGAGTTGATTCTAATGCACTCCATAAACCGAAAAGATTTTTTGGTGCTGCAAGAAACACAGAAGATGGTGGCAGTTTAACAATAATTGCCACTGCATTAATAGATACAGGAAGCAGAATGGATGATGTTATCTTTGAAGAATTCAAGGGTACAGGTAATATGGAACTAGTGCTAGACAGAGATTTAAGTGATAGAAGAATATTTCCTGCAATTAATGTAAACCGCTCAGGTACTCGAAGAGAGGATTTGTTGTTAAAGGAAGACGATCTGGCTAAAATCTGGATTTTGAGAAAGATCCTGAGTGATTTCAGTCCGGTTGAAGCGATGGAATTTCTATTAGATAAAATTAGGGGTACAAAGAACAATAAAGAGTTTCTGAATAATATGAATAATTAAACGCCAGCCTATCAAATTAATTGGTTCTTTTATTTTCCATTGATTAAAAAAATTGGGAAGACAATATTGCACTAAAAAATTCTGTGAAAAACTTAATAATAATTTCACTTCTGTTAATTTCTTCAATATCTGCTCAACCATCGAGACAGGAAGGATTACCTGCAGTCCAATCGTTGTTTCATTCAGAAACAATAATAATTCCTGGCAGTGATAATAATTTTAATCTTTTTTATACATATAAAATCCCGTACAACCGGCTGGTATTTGAAAGAGATAATGATGAATATTCTGCCGGATTAAGAGTATTGGTTGAGGTGAATGATTCGGAATTAAAACTGATTGATAGAGACATTAAGGATACTGAATTAACAACTCCTAATTTTGAAACTACTAGTGAACAAGGATTTTTTCTGCAGGACTTCTTAAAATTTAATCTCCCTGCTGGAAAATTTGTTATCAAAGCAACAATTACCGATCTAAACTCTCAAAATGAACTGAAGCTTGAACCTACCGAAATTGATTTAAGTAAGGCAAACAAAGAACTAATTTTGCATCCGCTTGTGATAGAATCTGCAGATGATGAATGTGAAATTGAAAATTCTTTTGCACTTGCAAACTTTGGCGGTTTAATTCCTTTCAGTCCTGAAGATTATCACCTTGTTATTCCTGTAAGTGATACAACTTTGGATAATATTTCCATTACCATTCTAAATAACGAAGATACTTTGATGAATCATGAAATTTCAGAATTCTATATCGTTCCAATTGGAGTATCAAAATGCAATGATAATTTAGTTGTACAATCTTATGTTGAAAGTATTCCAACTAAAAATTTTATTATCAGAAATGTTAACAGAAAATTGATTGAAGGAAAAGTGCAACTAATTGTAAAGTTTGGAGAAGACAGCACTAAAGAATTTAATTCTGAAGTTATTTGGATTAATAAACCATTCTCGTTAAGAGATCCAGCAATGGCAATCGAGTATTTAAATTTTGTTGCCCCGGATTCAAGTATTTATAGAATGTTAAGCTTCGATAAATCTGAATATCTAAAAGTACTTTATGAATACTGGACTTCTTTTGACCCGACTCCTGAATCAGCTTACAACCAGCTTATGACTGAATACTACAGGCGAATTGATTACGCGGCAAAAGAATTTAGAGGTTTGGGAAAAGATAATGGGGTTAAAACCGATAGGGGACTGATTTACATACGCTTTGGTAAGCCAGATGAACTTAAAAGATCTTCCAACACTCAGGGGCAAGTTGTAGAAACCTGGATTTACAAAAATCCTGAAAGAAAATTTGTTTTTGTTGATAAACGAGGCATAGGCAACTTTACTTTAATTGAAAGCTGATGGATAAACTAGTTTTTACCTGCGGTGATGTAAATGGTATTGGTCCTGAGATTGTTTTAAAAGCACTTAATAAAATTTCCAACCCAAAAAATAACTCAAAATACTACTTCTTTATTCCTGAAAATGTTTTAAAAAAAACAACAGGAATCATCAAAATAAAATTTAAGTACGAACTTTTAACTGAAAGTAATCATCATCCTTCGAATTCCCAGGTAACAATATTTTTGCAACCACCGGTTAAGTTAAATATTGGTAAAGCAACAAAAGATTC
>CBDUAV010000054.1:0-19473 GCA_965365225.1 uncultured Ignavibacteria bacterium
CTCTGACTGAAGTTGACTTGTTTGCCGCAGATGGAACACCTGCAGGTGAAAAAGTATTAGTGCCTCTTAAAAATCTTGACTCCCTTTTTTCATTAACGCTCGTCGTTAATTTATAAAAAAGTTTATGTATTTCCGTTCTAAGATAATATTTGAGATCAATTAAGAACTAATAAGAGAGAACCCACGACTTGTTCGTGGGTTTTTTATATGGCTGTCAGGGTTCTACCCTGACAGCCATTTAACTGGGTGTCAAGATATTACCTTGACACCCTTCCAAACCGGACGTCACGGTCGTACTCCCGCTTTGCGTGACAAGCTATGACAGCACTGTCAAAAGAGATGACATCTTTTTCTGCCAGAGGCGGACAAGTCAAAGATTTCATCTCGAAATTTGTGTTGAATAAATTCTATATCGTCCCTGCCTTCCGCCTGTCTGCTGGCAGACAGGGCAGGTTATACGGGACTAGAGTTGGTTTGTGGTATCATTGATTCTACAAATATTTTGTCCCGCTGGGACAAAAAGAAATTCCCTGAAGAGCAAAATCAATCCCGTTAGGGATTGCATATTTATAGAAAAGATTTCCAATAAAATTAACAAGTCCCGTCAGGGACGACATATATATAGAGAAAAATGGCTAAGACATTTAGGTTGCTGTCATGGTACGACCATGACAGCATTGTTAAATTTCTCAGACATAAAGCCTGCCTTATCAGAAGAAAGGTCTGCGACTACAAATATTCGGTTTAGCCGCGACAGTCATGATAAAACCTGTGACTTGCTTGGGGGTTTTTTGTTTATATTTAAGGAATTTTTTTGGCTGAATCATTACAGAATCTTTTAATAAATTTGTATATGAAATATCATTGCTTGCTGGGTTAGTTCAGGTTGTCAGAGCAAACCACAAATAAAAAACCTCGCGGATTTACAAATATCTTTTTACATCTTCATCCTGCATTTGTAAGAGAGGATGCAATTGCTTTTAACCGGACTTTTGGACTCGGAGGAATGGCAGCCTTATTAATTGTTTTTCAATTTTTAACAGGAATAATGCTTCGCTTTTATTACGAACCTTTTCCGGGTCTCGCTTATGATTCTATTGTTCTTTTACAAAACAATGTTCTTTTCGGAAGATTGATTAGAAACATACATCACTGGAGCGGTGTGTTTTTAGTGATTATTACTTTCCTTCATTTACTCAGAACATTTTTTACCGGGGCTTATCAATCACCCAGACAGGTTAACTGGATAATTGGTTTGCTTCTATTTGCATTTATTATCTTTTCGAATTTTACTGGATATTTACTGCCATGGGATCAGCTTGCATACTGGGCAATTACCGTAAGCACAAGTATTCTTCAATACATTCCATTGATTGGAAACAGCTTGAGAGAGTTTGTAATTGCGGGTACTGAAGTTAATGCTGACACACTTTTAATCTTTTACAACCTTCACAGTGCGGTGCTGCCTATTTTAATTTTACTATTGATGGCTTATCATTTCTGGCGTGTGAGAAAAGCAGGTGGAGTTATTGTTCCAAAAAACTCAGATGATAAGAAAATGGTTCTGTCCTATCCTAATCTTGTGTATAAAGAAGGTGTTGTTGCTCTCACCCTAATAGCAGCAGTACTTGTATTTGCCGTATTTGCAAATGCACCATTATTGGATGTTGCAAATCCAAATTATAGTCTGAATCCTACCAAAGCTCCCTGGTATTTTGCTGGAATACAGGAGCTGCTTATGCACTTTCATCCTTTCTTCGCGGGATTTCTTATTCCAGTTGCTGCAATCCTTTTGATATCTTATCTCCCTTTCTTAAAATATCCTAATCCGCCAACTGGTAAGTGGTTTTATTCTGAAAAAGGTAAGAACTCCTCAATACTATCTTTAATATTTGCCGTAGTTCTTACAGTCTTTTTAGTAATAGCAAGTGAATACCTGATTAATTTCGAAGCAATATTTTCAGGGCTCCCAGCCTTTATCAGTAATGGAATAATTCCTTTAGTAATTCTGATCATTGTGATCTTTTTTTACCATAAATTAATAAAGAATAAATACAATCTGTCTCTTAACGAATCTGTGCAGGCAATGTTTGTACTCTTTGTAACTTCATTCATTATTTTAACTTTGATAGGAATATTCTTTCGCGGTGTTGATATGGCGTTAACATTTCCCTAAAAGTTGAGAAATATGAAAAAGAAAAAATCAAAAGTATTAAAAGAAAAAGATACTATAGAACAAACCAAGGATTCTTCCCCGGAAAGCAGAAGAACATTTCTGAATAAACTTTGGAAAGGTTTAGCAATTCTTGCAAGCATTGAATTTTCTGCTGTGATATTTGGATTTCTGTTTTCGGGAAAAGGAAATAAAAATACATATATCCCCAAGCAAATTATTGAGGCGGGTCCGGTAAATTCATTCGAAGCAAATAGTGTTACAGTTTTTCGAGGTGGAAGATTTTATCTCACTAGATTGGAAGATGGCGGCTTTATTGCACTTTCACTTCGGTGCACACATCTAGGATGTGCAATTGAATGGGAGGAGGATAAAAAGAGATTTATCTGTCCCTGTCATTCTTCAGCATTTGCTATGAACGGTGATGTTCAGAATCCGCCAGCACCTAAAGCTCTGGATTATTACCAGATAATTATTGAAAAAGGCATAATTAAGGTCGATGTAGGTACAAAGATTGAACGTGACCGATTCAGTAAAGAACAAATAGTATATGTTTAGCATTTTATGATTAACATCTGGAAAAAAACAGGATTGGCAGCGACAGCAGTTATTGCTTTAATGATCCCATTATCTCTTTTTGTTCATAAACCTGCTGATCAGCTCACAGTTAAAAAAGCAGAATTTGTTGGAGGTAAAGAATGTATAAGCTGTCATCAAAGAGAATATAACCTGTGGAAAGGTTCTGATCATGACAATGCAATGGACCTTGCTAATGATTCTACAGTGCTTGGAGATTTCAATAATGTGCGGATTCAGTTTCGAGGGAAAGAGCATAAATTTTATAAGAAGGAGAGCAAATTTTTTGTTTTCACAGAAGGTCCAAATGGCGATATGAGAGAGTTTCAAATCACACACACATTTGGTGTGCGTCCACTGCAGCAATATTTAATTCCATTTGAAAATGGTAAATACCAGTGCCTTCCGATCGCATGGGACACTGAAAAAAATGAATGGTATCATTTGTTTGATAAAGTTTATACCGGACAGAACATTACCCCAACAAACTGGCTTTACTGGACTAACCAGGGACAAAACTGGAATGGTATGTGTGCCGAGTGTCATTCAACAAATCTTAATAAAAACTACAATTTAGAAAAAGACTCATTCAACACAACATGGGTTGATATTGATGTAAACTGTGAAGCCTGTCACGGACCTGGTTCTGAGCACCTGGTATGGGCAAATCTTCCTCCGATGGCAAGATCTTATGATAATAATTTAGGATTAGTATTAAAGACCAGCGGCACCACATCAAAACAATTTGTTGAAGCCTGCGCACCATGCCACTCAAGAAGAGCCTCTCTTGGTGTAAATGATCATACGACTGCCGAATACTATCAAAATCATTCGCCGGTATTGCCGGTACCTCCAAATTATTTTATTGACGGACAGATTCTGGAAGAAGTGTACGTCTTCGGTTCCTTCACACAAAGTGAAATGTATATGAAGGATGTTATCTGTAGTGATTGCCATGATTCGCACAGTATAGAATTTATATTTGAAGATAATGCACTCTGTACGCAATGCCATCGTGCTCAAGAATATGATACATATGATCATCATTTTCATAAATACAAAAATGAAGGAGGACAACCTGTAATAGATAAATTTGGTCAAAAAATTGAAGTTGGAGAGGGTGCACTGTGCAAAACCTGTCATATGCCTGGAAGATATTATATGGGTGTTGATCTCAGGAGAGATCACAGTTTCAGAATTCCAAGACCTGATTTAACAATTGAGTTGGGAGTTCCAAATTCCTGCAATGATTGCCATGCAGATAAATCAGCTGAATGGTCGCAGCAATATATAACCAAGTATTACGGTGAAAATAAGAAGAAACACTACACCCAAGTTTTTGCAGATGCAGTTAATATTAAAGATGGAGCAGATACGAGCCTTATTAAAATTGTTGAGAACGATCTATATCCCGAAATAATCAGAGCAACAGCGGTACAATATTTAGCAAATTTTTCAAATGAAAATGCATATAACAAAATTAAAGAATCGTTAAATGACGTAGAGCCGATTGTGAGAGTTGAAGCAATAGATGCTTTTGCTGCAAATGATGTACAGGATTTTATTAACTCTCTTTTTCCGCTATTGAATGATCCTGTTAAGGTTGTAAGAATTCAAGCCGCAAATAAAATTTCAACGCTTGGTAAAGAAGAATTTAGTGAAGAACAATTAAAAGTTATAAACTCCGTACTGGATGAATATCTGGAAACGTTAAAGTATAGTGCGGATTTTCCGGCGGGGAGATATAACCTTGGAAATTTTTATTCCAATAAAGGTGACTTTACTGATTCGGAATTGAACTACAAAAGAGCGATCGAGTTTGACAGCTTGTTTTATCCTGCAAAGTCTAATCTGGCAATGCTTTATTACAACAACGGAAAATTGATAGAAGCAGAAAATTTATTTAAAGATTTAATAGCTAATCATTCTGAATATACTGAAGGGAATTATTTCCTGGGATTGTTGTACGCAGAACAAAATAGATTCAAAGAAGCAGCAGAACAGCTTGAAATTGCGAATGGCAAAACGGAAAACCGCAGCCGGATTTATTACAACCTCGGGCTTATTTATCAGCAGTTAAATGAAACATCTAAAGCTGAAACATATTTATTAAAAGGGTATTCTCTATTTCCAAATGATTTTGATATCATTTATGCATTAGTTGATTTCTATGTTAAGAGAGGTAATAAAACTATTGCTCTTAAATATGCTAATGAAATAAAACAAAAATTTCCTTCCAATCCGACAGGGCAGCAGCTTTTAGAGTATATAAAAAATCAGATGTAGAGTTGTTTTTGCTGTCAGAGTACGACCATGACAGCCTCGTGAAAGTTGTTATAGAAATTGAGATGTCGCGGTTGTACGCCCGCGAAGCGGGACAAGCTGTGACAGCCAGGTCAAAAGAGATGACATCTTTTTCCGCCAGAGGCGGACAAGTCAAAGATGTCATCTCTAATGCATAATAAGTAAATTTGAAATCCATATATTGACTAAACAAAATTTCGGAGTAACCGTAAATATGATATTAAAGATAACAAGCTTAGCTATAGTTTCTATTATACTTCTTTCCTGCAGTTCATCTACACAATTAACAGATATATATGTCGATGAAACCTTTGCCGGGGAAGAATTAAAGAAGGTTTTGGTTTTAGGAATTGCAAAAGAAGATTGGAAGAAAAAAGTTTATGAAAATGAATTCCGTACTGAATTACGTAAGCACAACATAGAAGTACTAACCGCCTGGCAGGAATTACCAAAAGGTGAAGAGCTTACAAAGGAAACCTTTGAAAAATACTTCAAGGATAAAAATGTTGATGCGGTTTTAGTAGCTATCGCAACTGGTGAAAGCACAGAAGAAACTCTGTACAGCGGGGGAACTTCACATGTTTATATGGGTTTCTACGGATTTTATTTTTCAACATCAACGTTGTTTTATAGTCCCGGTTATTTAGCCGAAGAGAAAATTGTGCATATGAAAACAAATCTTTATGAAACAAGTAAGGGTAAAATTATCTGGAGTGCAAAGTCACAATCTTACGAACCAAAAAATACAAAGGAAGTTATCCAGACTGTGAGCAGAAATGTTGTTGATGAGTTGTATCTAGAGGGATTTGTAAAGTAGTGTAGATTGATTAATTCTGTTGGTTTTTTGCTTCAACATATTCTTCTTTTGAAATCCATCCACCACCGAGTGCTTTGTAAAGTTTGATATATGAATTGAAAGTTAGCTGGCGGATTTCCGACAATTGCAGCTCTGCGGTAAATAAAGTCCTTTCTGATTCAAGCACTTCGAGATAACTTGTAACCCCGCCATCATAACGCATACGGGATAACATTTCTGCGTTCTTTGCTGCAAGATATTGCCTTTCAATTGATTGAAGTTGTTCTTTAAATGTTTGAACTTCCACTAATGCATCTTCAACTTCACGAAAAGCATTTAATACAGTATTTTCATATTGATAAAGAGCCTGTTCAGTGCGTGCTTCTTCAATTTCAACCCGGCTTGTGTTCTTTCCGAAATTGAAAATGGGACCCAACAAACTTCCACTGATTGACCAGGCAGGATTACCTTCCGTTAAAGATGAAAGATCATCACTAGCCAATCCAAATAATCCTGTTAAGCTGATCGAAGGAAACATTTGGGCAACTGCAACACCAACTCTTGCATTCTGTGATTGTAAAAGGAAAAGTGACTCAGAAATATCAGGTCTGCGTTCAAGTAATTGTGATGTTAACCCAACAGGAATTTCAGGGGGTACATCACGTTCATCTAGTCCATTACCAGTTTTAATTGAAGATGGCATTCTACCAAGTAAAATGCTAAGTGAATGTTCTGTTTGTGCAACCAGTCGTTTATATAATGGTACCGTTGAAGCAGCTATTTCCTTTTGAATTTGTGCCTGATTTAAATCAATTTCAGGAATAATTCCTTTGTCAAATCTTTCCTGAATTATTCCAAGACTTTCGAATCGAGATTCGAGTGTTTGTTCCGAAATTCTGAGTCTTTCCTTGAAATCAAGCAATAGGAAATAAGTGCTGACAACTTCAGTAATTAAACTTATTTGAATCTTTCGCAATGAAAATTCTGAGGCTAAATATTGTGCTTTTGCGGACTCATTTGCCCTGCGGAACTTTCCCCAGAAGTCAATTTCCCAGTTAACAACCGGTGCAATGAAAAAATTATTTATTTCCGAATCAAGCTTTAAACCGCCCGTAAAATTTCCTCTCGTAGCACCACCCTGCAGATCAATCTTTGGAAAAATATCTGCTTCCGTGAATCCAAGATTTGCGCGTGCTTCTTCAATTCGCGATATAGCAATAAGCACATTTCTATTTTCGTTAAGTGCGGTTATAACTAATGTGTCGAGAACAGGATCGTTAAAGAGTTCCCACCATTTCAGGTTCACAAGTGAATCTGTTGCGAGACTGTCATAATTAAAGTTTTGAGGAATTTCCATTTGCGGTTTTTGAAAATCAGGTCCAACAGCACAGGAGTAGAAAAGGATTCCTAAAAGAAATAAAAATAGAATTGATCTTATTTTAAATCTTTTACCCATCTGAATTTTTTATTTGAGTTGAAGATTTTAAGTCTCTTTTCTGTTCATATTTTCCAATCTTACCTATAAATATAAAAAGCATCGGGTAGAAGAAAACGCCAAGCAATGTTGCAATACTCATTCCCCCTAAGAGAGCAACTCCCATAACTTTCCTTGCTTCAGCACCTGAACCCGAAGCAATAACCAGGGGCAGTACTCCGAGTATAAATGAAAATGCTGTCATCAGAATTGGTCTAAATCTCAGCTTAGCAGACTCAATTGCAGAATCAAAAAGGGAAAATCCTTCTTTAAATTTTTCATTTGCAAATTCAACAATCAAAATTGCATTCTTAGCAGCCATTCCAATCAGCATTACTAAAGAAATTTGAGTGAAGATGTTGTTCTCATAGCTTGGACTTAAAAATCTTGCAAGAAATAGAAACAGAAGTGCACCTAAAATTGCAAATGGAGTTCCCATTAAAATACTTAACGGAAGTGACCAGCTTTCATACTGTGCGGCTAGAATTAGAAATACAAATATTAGTGAGAACACAAATACAATTGAACCTGTACCGGAAGCCTTCTTTTCCTGGAAAGACATATTACTCCATTCATATCCCATTCCGGGCGGGAGAATTTCTGCGGCAACCTCCTCCAATGCATCCAAAGCTTCGGTAGAACTGTAACCTTCTGCAGGTCCTCCGGTTAGTTCAACTGAACGATATAAATTATAGCGATTTGTAAATTCCGGACCCGAGACATCTTTTACTTCTATGAAAGCCGAAAGTGGAACTCGCTCTCCATTTTTGTTTCTTAAGAAGAAAAGATCAACCTGCTCTTCATTTTGCCGGTATTCCGGCTCAGCCTGAATGTAAGCTTTATACAGCCTTCCGAACTTATTAAAATCATTTACATACGCACCGCCTAAAAAAGCACCAACGGTTGTGTATAAATCATTTAAAGAAATACCAGCCTTTAAAACTTTATCACGGTTAATATCTATGAACTTTTGAGGAACACCTGCTTGAAAGGTTGTAAAAATACTTCCAATCTCAGGTCTTAACATTGCAGCTTGTATAAATTTTGCAGATTGTTCAGCAAGGAATTCAGGTGAATTGCCTGCTCTATCTTGCAGCATTAAAGTAAATCCCGATCCGTTTCCTAAACCGGGAATTGCCGGAGGTCCAAATGCAAACACCTGTGCTTCTTTTAGTCCAACATAAAACTCCTTGTTTAGAATATTAACCAATTCCAGAGCAGTTATATCTCTTTCATCCCAATTTTTTAAAGCGACAAATATAAATCCTGCGTTGGAGGACATTGTACCCGAAATCAAACTATAACCAGCAGCAGTAGTAACGTATTCAATTTCTTCGTGGCGTTTTAATATTCCCTCTACTTTTTTTGCAACAACATCAGATCGTTGTAATGAAGAAGCGTTGGGCAGTTGAATATTTACAAACAGATATCCCATATCTTCTTCAGGCATGAAACCACCAGGAACAAATTTGCCAACGACAATTATGAGAACAACTGTTATTCCAATAAAAATAACTCCTCTAGAAATTTTACGAGCTACTATATTTGTAAAACTCATATACTTATTGGTTGAACGATCAAATCCTTTATTAAATTTAGCAAAGAATTTACCGAGCAATCCTTTATAAGGTTTCTGTTTTCTTAACAGCAGGGAACAGAGTGCCGGACTTAACGTAAGAGCGTTTACAGATGAGAACGCAACTGAGACTGCGATAGTAATTGCAAATTGCTGGAATAAACTTCCAGTTATTCCTCCCATAGCAGCAACGGGAACAAATACCGCAATTAAAACTAAAGTTGTTGCAATTACAGGTGCAGAAACTTCTTTCATCGCCTGGTTTGTTGCTTCTTTTGAGCTCATTCCTTTTTCTATGTTTATCTGCACTGCTTCAACAACTACAATTGCATCATCAACAACAATTCCAATTGCAAGTACAAGCCCGAGCAGCGAGAGTACGTTTACTGTAAATCCTAATATTGGGAATAAAATAAATGCACCGACCAGTGAAACAGGAATAGCTATTGTAGGAATGAGTGTAGCACGCCAATCCTGAATGAAAATAAAAACAACTAGAATAACTAAAGCTAAGGCGATGAAAAGGGTTTCAACAATTTCAGCAATTCCAGCGGTTATGGGTTCAGTTGCATCTAAAGAAACTTCGTGTTTTATTCCTTCCGGGAAAGTTCCAGCAAGATCATTCATTGTTTGCTTTACTTTTTCTGCCAGCTCAACTGCATTCGAGCCAGGTGCCTGGTACAAAGCAATCACAGCAGAAGGTTCACCATTCAAACGGGTTTTCATCCTGTAAGTTTCAACACCGAGTTCAACTCGTGCAAGATCTTTCACTTTGACCTGTGAACCGCTTTCGTTAGTTCGCACAACAATCTCACCGAATTCTTCTTCAGTTTGAAGACGATCGGGTAATCGAACAGTGTATGTAAATTCATTGCCTGGTGGTGCAGGTTCATCACCAAATTTTCCTCCCGGGACGATAACATTTTGCTCACGGATTGCTCCGATTATTTCAGGCACAGTAATTCCAAGCTGGGCAAGTCTGTCTGGTTTTATCCAAATTCGCATCGAATAATCGCTAGAACCCAATACATCGACTCTTCCTATTCCTTTAATTCTCGCTAGAATATCTTTAATATTTATTAAAGCGTAATTACCTAAAAAGTTTTGATCATATCTACCATCAGAAGTGATTGCAACAAGCATCAATATGTTTGGCAGCGACTTTTCTGTTGTTACTCCCAATCGTTTTACTTCTTCAGGTAATTTTGCAGTCGCCGAAGAAACTTTATTTTGAGCAAACACTGTATTCATATCAGGATCAGTTCCAACATCAAATGATATTTGAATGTTCATTGTGCCATCATTTGAATTGACGGATTTCATGTAGATCATATTTTCAACACCGTTTATTTGCTGCTCAAGTGGTGTTGCCACAGATTGTTCAACATTTAAAGCGTTTGCACCAGTATAATTTGCCCTAACAGATACCATTGGAGGAGTAATATTCGGATACTGTTCGATTGGAAGCCCGAGGAGAAAAACCGCACCGATAATGACGGTTACGATCGCAATTACTATTGCAACTATAGGTCTATTTACGAAAAAATTTTGTTTTTCCATCAGGATTTATTCAACAGGGTCAACAGGTTTAACTTCATTTAGGATTGGTTTTATTGTCATTCCTTCTTTTACTTTTTGAATTCCCTCGAACACAATTTTTTCATCTTTATTTAATCCACTTGTGATCAACCAAAAATCACTATACTTCTGTCCAGTTTCAACCTTTCTGCTCTCAATTTTGTTTTCCTTGTTGACAACAAGTACAGTAAATATTCCCTGCAGTTCAATGACACATCTTTGTGGAACGATTATCCCGTCTTCTTTAAATCCTATCAAAGCTTTTACCTTGGCAAATTGCCCGGGTCTAATGAGTCCTGTTGGATTTGGAAACGAAGCCTGAATTAAAACAGCTCCGGTTGACGGATCAACTCCTCTATCAATAAAATTAATCTTTCCTTTGTGCTCATGGACTGAACCATCTGCCAGGATTAATTGAAGTGAGGGACCATCTTGTTTAACTTCTAATCTATTTCCCCTTTCATCTTTCCCCTCAATATACTTTCGAGCGAACTTCAAATAGTCTGTTTCTGTCAAAAAGAATTCAACTAAAATTTCGTTTATTTGAGAGACAACATTTAATATAACTGGATTAGGACTTTGGCCCACAAAATCTCCGACTTTAGCTTTTGTTTTACCTATAATTCCTCTAATTGGTGAATAAATCCGTGTATAGCCAAGATTTATTTGCGAGGCTTTAAGGTTAGCTTCTGCAGCTTCCACACCGGCAAGTGCTGCATCATAATTTGTCTGCGCCGCGTCAAGATCGCTTTGACTTACTGCATTAACTTCAGCTAGAGGCTTATAGCGGTTCAATTCATTTAACGCATTTGCTAGAAAGGTTTTAGCTTCAGCAAGTGCACTTAACCTTGCAGCGACATCCTGTTCATATAATTGGCTTTCAATTCTGTAAAGAAGCTTACCTTTTTCAACTACAGTTCCTTCATTAAAGTAAATTTCTTCCAAATATCCTGCTACCCTTGCACGAATACTGATATCTTTAGCTCCGTATACTTCTCCAACAAATTCCTGGTAAATAGGAATCCTTTGCGTTTTCGTTTGGAACACTGGAATTTCCGGAATTCCCATTCGCAGATTTTTATCATCCCCACAACTTATTGCCAACACAATGCACAGTGCAATAATTATAAAAAAGTATTTTTTCATAACGAACTCAAAATCAAAATTTAAACTGGATAATTTAAAATGTTAAACTGTCCTCACGCAGATTCACAAATCTAATATAAAATGTTATTCCTACCTAATATTCTATAAATAAGAACTACTTTTTTTAGTAAGTTTAAATATATATTTAAGATGCTCTAGATGAACCCAATAAAACTGTCTACAATACTATTAATTTTATTTTGCACAAATTTACTAGCTCAGTCAGAAAATTCTGACACTGCAAAAGCAGATAATTTTAGCTGGTTTGCTTATCCTTTTGCATTCTACTCACCTGAAACCAGCTTAGCCTTTGGAGCCGGAGGTATAATTTCTTTCAAACTTTCTGATAAATTCAGTTCGAAACCTTCAAGTATAACTGCATCCGGTTACTATTCAATTAATAACCAGTACGATTTGACCATTCAACCGGAAGTTTATCTTGCTGACGATAATTATAAAATATGGTCAAAATTTAATTATGGAAAGATATTTGACTTCTTTTATGGGGTAGGGAACAGGGCTGAAGAAATTGAAAATGATAGATACCTGCAGGAGAATTTTCTTATTCAACTCAAAATCCAGCCAAAACTCTTTGATGAAAGATTTAACCTTGGTATAAATTACGAATTTAGAAGAATGAACGTAGCTGATACAAAAGGTAATCCGTTTCTTGATTCATTATCTTTTCGAGGAAGCAGTGGCGGTACAACTTCAGGCATTGGTATTGCCATTAGCTGGGATTCCAGAGATAATATTTTTTATCCTCGCACCGGAGGCTACTATGAACTCAGTACTTCCAATTTTACCGAGTTTTTAGGAAGTGATTTTGATTACAGAAAATTTATTTTTGATTTTAGAAGATTCTTTGGCTTACCTATTAACCATATTATTGCCTTTCAGTCTTATTTAATGATTGTAAACGGATCGCCCCCATTTTATGATTTAGCCCTTTTAGGCGGAGATAGATTGATGAGGGGATATCTTATGGGAAGATATAGAGACAAAATTTATTATGTTGTTCAATCAGAATATAGAATTCCTGATCTTGTTTGGAAATTTGGATTAGTATTGTTTGGTGGATTTGGGGATGTTGCCCCAAAGCTTAGTAAAATAGAAATTGCTACTGTTAAACCAACTTATGGCTTAGGTATTCGTTTCCGTTTTGATGAAGCACAAAAGTTAGATCTAAGAGTTGATGTTGGCTTCGGCAGGGGAACTAGCGGAGTTTATTTTAGTGTTAATCAGGCGTTTTGAACGGATTCATTATTCTGTATAATCTAACTTACCTTGTTACAAACTATCACTACAAACATAAAATATTGAAAAGTATTAATAAATTTTCAGTACTCATTAATTATCTCAAAAGATGAATTTAATTAAAATAGTCTATATAAAATTTTTCCCATCAAATTAATATTTTAATATTATGCAAAGAATCTAAATTTGAATTTTTATGTTGAAATCAGCTTTAAAGATAATCGGTTTACTTGCAGGTATCCTGTGGTTACTTTTCATGATTGCTATTGTTATAATCGTAATTATTTTATCCAGCCATAAGAATGAAATTACCAGGGATGTACTTTTAAGTCTCAATGGTATGCAAAGCGGGGAGTTTGCTCTTGAGAACGTAGATTTTATTCCATTCAAACAATTTCCGGACATTTCTATAAATTTAAAAAATCTAACCTATTTTGAAAAAAAATCTACTGACAGAAAACCATATGAACAACCTATTGCAAGAATTAATAATTTCTATTTGGGGCTTGATATAATTGATCTTCTGAACGGAAAACTGAACATCAGAAAACTACTTATTGATGGGGGAGAGCTAACAGTTGTAACATATGAAGATAGTTCCGTCAATTTTCTAAATGCATTTGGATTTCCAAAGGAAGAAACTAAAATCAATAAAAATAAAAAATCCCGGCAGGATTCTGTTTTACACGATAAAAAAGAAAAAAAAATCCCGCACCGGGAAAATGTCAGAGAAACCGAAATAAAAGTAGATCAACTGACAATAAAGGATATGAATTTGAAGTTTCGAAATTTTCTAAACGAAAGAGAATCAATTTTCATTTTGGACAACTTCAAAACAAACTTTGATTATATGGGAAAGAATGCAAATTTGAAATTAGAAGCGTCAATTGCCATAGAGAAATTAGAATTGAATGAGAATATTTCCATCAAGAATAAAGATCTAAAACTTGATTTTCAGGCACACCTAGATGAGAATAAAAAATTAGAAATCAAAAAGTGTGATCTGGAATTTGAAAAATCAGTTTTTAGGTTAGATGGAATTTTTGATCCTTTAAATGATGGTGACCTGGTACTTAATTTTGATGGTTCTGATGCGAGCTTAAGTTTATTCTCCCAGTTATTAAAGGATGAACAGAAAAAGAATTTAAAACGCGGAGATTTTTACTTCATCGGAACGGTCAAAGGAAAAACATTTATTGAAATCCCTTTTATTGAGTGCTCTTTCGGTTTTAATGATTTTGAACTCATTAATCCTGTTACTAAAAGAACTATTAAGAACCTGAATCTAAAGGGACATTTTGTTTCAGGAGAAAATGACGATCTTTCAGAAGCCAAACTAAAAATCGATACGTTAAATGCAGACTTTCCTGACGGCAAATTAAAATTATCAGGATCGATTAAAAATTTTTTAGTTCCCGAAGTTGATTTGCAGCTTTATTTAAAAGCTGATGTAACTGGTTTGGATGAGGTCTTCAAATCAGATATTATAGATGACCTTAAGGGCAAAATCGAAATAAATGAAAATATTAAGGGAAAGTATATTGAATCTGAGAAAAGATTTGTAAGTGAAAAAAATAGCGCCCAAATATTTCTTGATGATTTCGGGTTTAATATTCCTGATGCTATAAAAGCGGATAAAGTTAATGGGAGTATTTTAAGGAAGAACGATGACTATTACTTTGATAATTTAAATGTTATTTCAGATGATACAGATTTCCTAATAGATGGCGAGATAAAGAACCTTCAATACTTATTTCTTGGTATAGAGAAAGAAATAACGGCAAAGCTAAATATAAAATCTTCAATCTTTGATCTGCCTAATTTTCTGGCTTTCGATCCGTCAATTAAGAAGGATTTCCCTTATAGAATTCTGGATGTCGATTTAGATTTGATTGCAAAAACAACTACCTCAAAGGCATTAAAATTTAAATCATTCCCTGAAATTGAATTTAATATCAAAAGGCTGGATGCAACAGTTGAAAACTTTTTACCGCGCATAATTATAAAATCAGGGAAATTTGAAGTCAGTGAAAACATTCTTGGTTTTAACTTAAACTGTAAAGACTTTAAAACTGATTTTCTCGGCGGACAATTAGATTTTACCGGAGTTTATAATTCCTCTAAAGCAGAACCTTTCTATTTAAAATTAAATACAGAATTTAACGATATTTCACCATCACAATTAATCTATAACGAAGGAGACACCATACCTGAATATCTGGGTGGTAAATTATCAGGTTCATTCTTTACTGATCTCCAATTTCCCGAAGATTCTACGGCACTTAAGTTTCTGAATCTTAAAGATGCTAACCTGCTCTATTATTTACCGGCAGATACAATTGAATTTAAGGCGCTTAATCTAAAAGTTTCTGATGTTTATTTTAATACCAGGAATGATGAAAATCCTCTGGCATTTCTTTACGCATCAGGAAGCTTTAAATCACAAAGGCTGAAGAGTAAGCTGTTCGCTATCGATGATCTGGAATTTAAGTATTCCGTAGTTAACGGAGCATACAAACTGGGATCTAAAATGGTAAGGTTATTTGGGGAAAATGCGACTGGTTCTTCGGATGTAACCATTCAGCCATTTGCCGATATTCCAGCTATCAGTATCAATTATAATATTACAAAATTTTATGCAGAAGAGATGCTTACTACATTTTTGGAAGAAACCGTTGTAACTGGTCCCTTAAGTTTATCAATGAATTTAAATGCAAAGGGAGCTGACTGGACATCTATTACAAATAATTTAAATGGACAAATAAATTTAAGCGGTAAGGATCTGTTATTGTACGGACTGGATGCAGATCAAATAATTGAAAAATTTAAACGAAGTCAGAGTTTTAACCTTGTTGATCTTGGAGCAGTTCTTCTTGCAGGTCCTGTGGGAATTGCAGTCACTAAAGGATCTGATATTGCAGGCATATTTATATTCAATAACGGAGAGCGAACAATAATTAATGAACTTGTTTCTAATTGGTATATTAGGAACGGAACATTTATAATTGAAGATGCCGCCTTTACCACAAACAAAAACAGGGTGGCATCTAACGGCTATATTGATTTCGGTAAAGACAGCCTTGAATTAAATATTGCGTTAATTGATAAAAATGGCTGTAGTATTTTCAGTCAAAGAGCATATGGAAATTTAAGCGAACCAACATTGGAAAGGGTAAAAGTTGTTAATACTATACTTTCGCCGGTTACAAATTTAATAGAAGATATTTTAGGGATTGATTGTGATGTTTTTTATGATGGAAGTATTAAACATCCAATTAAGAAATAATAATCTAATTTAATCATCTATTAAAAATAATATCTCCAATCAAAAGCTGTACGTAAACCAATGTACCAAACAGGTTGTAATTCTGGTGTTTCTATTCCTTCTGGTAATGCTACTGTTTCATTATGGGGGATATCAACTCCAATATTAAATTGAATAACCAAGCTAGAGCTTTGATCCAACGAAAAAGTTCTGAATGGACGGTACTCTACTATTGGAAAGTCAAGCTGTGTTGATTTGAAATTTACGAGCGCGGTTTCATCATTATCAATCGGAACAAGTATAGCATCTATTAGTTTTCCTCTTCCGTATAACGTTAATCCAATCTCTCTTCCCAGAATAAATTGAAATCGTCCAATACCTGTCTCAATACCTGCCTGCCAGGGAATCAGTCCGCCAAGACCTGCTGTAACTGCCATACTTGAATATGTTTCGGGTGAAAATAATAAAATTGGTGATGTGATCAACAGGTCGAGTGGTAATAACCAGAAGGGCATTCGAAACCGAAGGGAAATACCTGCACGTCCTGGTATAGCAGCGGTAAATTGACCGCCTTCTTTAAGAACAGGTGAGTCGCCAAATCTCATTGATGAAGAGCCGTCCTGTCTCCAGCCAATATCCAGGAATACTAAACCATCACCACCACCATGCATGACACCTTCAATACCTAGTCCGAATCTAATTCCGGCATCCAGTCCACCTAATGCACCTGGTGTAGTTTGATTTACTCCAAAACCACCGCTAACTGTATTACCGCGTAAAGAAGAAATTGCTCCTATAAACAATCCTAATTCAGTCCTAAAACGTGGCAGCTCACCCAGACCTGTTGCTAAACCAGGAACAGGAGTCGTAACTAGAATTTTTGCCAAAGGATTAATTAATTCGGGATCTATTTCACGCAGCGACATAAAATTGTTATTACATACACTAAAACTATCGGGCAAAGCTTCGATAAGTTCATTACCATACTGATAATCAAAATTCATTTTTCCTGAGGCTGCATCAAGAAATTGTTCGATACTTGTTTGGATAGGTACTGCAGCCAGTTCAGCATCCTTTTGTCGCATGAATGCGTCGCCGGTTAAAATCATTCTGCGTCCGTCCCAGGTTGATACTTCAAGCCCCTTTTCATTATAATAATCATGTGTTCCTTTTCGTTGGGAAGCATCACCCCAGGTACCGGCTGTATGCCCTGAAGCAAATGCATCTTGAAGAAAATGTAAAGCAAAAGCTTCATCTGCAAGAGCAGAAAGAATTAATGCAGAACGTTCTTCATCGGAAAGATTCTCTTTAATATATTTTGAAGCTTTTAGTAGCGCACTTACGTGAAACCATGTATAAGCACCCAAAGCATTTAATTCAGCACCTTCTGTTAGGCATGCAAGCAAATATTCACGTACTTGTGTATCTGCATCTGGACGTGCAAGTAAAAAATGCACATTGTTTGAACCAGCTCTTGTGGCATATTCAGGATCAACTCTTTGAAATTTAATATCAGAATCCCTTAAAGCATTAATATGCTCGTGTCTGTTCTCTGCTTCTAGTAAATCTATCTTTAGCTGAGCAGCAATATCTGCAACGTTTAAGATCCAATCAGTTTGAAGAACGTTGTAGAGTAAATTTTCCGGTGAACAGGAATGATCTCCTGATATTGCAGGCCAGGAAGCAAAATCAAGCTGGGTTGGATTAGTACTTTGTGTTGCATCTATTACTGCAACTGTAAGTCTTTCTTCATAGCCCATTCTCGCTTTTGCCCATAATTGATCAAGTATTGAACGATACTCCGGACTGAGATTTTGAATTGCCAGAAGCGTAATGTCGCGATGCTCAGGGTAAATCCAGGCAAATGTTTGTACAGGAACAATTATAGAAATGATTACAAAAAGCGAAGATTTTTTTAGTGATTTCATGTTCTCAGCCTTATTTTTAACGGCACATTTAACCTAACAATATTACTAGTAAAATAAAACCAATTAGCTAAAAAATTCTTCTTTCAGCTAAGCTATTTTGTTGTGGATATAATGCCTGGTAATTGAAACGTTCGTAAACCGGATTGTTTAATGGATCACGAAAAATTTGAATCTAAGGTAGATAATATTGTAAGTTTAAATAACGGAAAAAATCTTTAATACCAAGGTAATAATGAAATATTATTTACCCCTAATTGCAATATTAACTGTTGCAATATCTTTGCCTTTGTTAAGTTTTACTTTTCAATCTCAAGATTCCACCAAAACTGACAAAATAATTTTTGATAGTAAAGTCCAATTAGCATTTGGATTATTTCTGCCAAGCATTAATTCAACTGCTCAAGTAAATGCAGAAACGGGAAGGATCGGAACAATCATTAATTTAGAAACCGCATTCAGTTTACCGGAATCTCAAAATCTTCTTAGAATGAACGGACTTTTCCGTTTTGATAACAAACATTCCATTGAGGGATATTATTATGCACTTAATAGATCAGGCTCAAATGTTTCTAAGGACTCACTAGTATTTGGAGATATTATATTTAGAGTCAACTCTTCCTTTAATGCTTTTTTTAATGCAACATTATATGGTGGAAAATATCATTATTCAATATTTAACGGGGAATCAGTTGAGGCTGGATTTTCTGCAGGATTGAGTTTTTTAGATTTAGGGGTAGGTGCTGAAGTTACATTCCAAAATGAATCTGCGTCAGATGAGTATAAAGATTTGTTATTCCTGCCGGTTTTAGGATTTTATAATCGTGTAAATATAGTTGATGAGATAATCTTTAGGAGCAATGTAAATATGTTTGCGCTTGATATAGGGAAATATGATGGAGTACTTTTTGATTTTGGTGTTTCACTGGAATATTTATTTCTTCAAAGATTTAGTGTGGGAGTTTCGTATAATGTTTTCTCATTGAACATTAATTTCAATACAAGTCAAACCGGTAAAATACTTTACTCACATAAAGGATTTATGTTTTTTGGAAAGCTATACTTTTAGATAGTATTTGAAAGGGAAAATTAAAGAGGTGGAGAAAATGTTAAGATCAACCACCTCTCAAAAGAAGCTACAAATAATTTTAGAAACCGACACCCGCTCCGAAGCTTACAAACGGATCGCCGGATTTATAAGGTGAGTTTGGATCATTTATCACATCGAATAAAACCTCAGCAAACAACCAAACATTGGGTCCTATCATCTGGCTTACACCACCTCCTAATAATAAAAATGGAACCCAAACTCTTTCTGTATTATAAGAATTACTTACAGCATTGTAAGAAGTTATTCCTTCATAGCTAAAATAAACAAACTCTGCATGTGCATAAATTTGAGG